>JAERRQ010000265.1 GCA_016735355.1 Desulfobacterales bacterium
AACAATAACGCCTATATAGCTTATTATCATGCTCATGCCGGAGCTTCTCAAAAACAGATTAACAACCGAAGCTATTATAATGCCGATCAGGCCCATGGCCATGAATCCGCCGAGAGATGTAAGGTCACGTTTGGTAACCATGCCGTAAATACTGCAAGTAACAAATGTTGCCGCACAAATAAAAAATGTGGATGTAATTGATGAACTTGTATAGATCATGAAAACAAACGAGAGGGTGGCTCCGTTTAAGGCTGAATAGAATACGAACAGGGATGTAGCGGTGGATGCTTGAATTTTGTTAACCCTGGCGCTTAGAAAAAAAACAAGCCCGAGTTCACCTATTATCATCCCGTAAAAAATTATCGGGTTGCCAAAGATCAGCCTTGTAATGGAAGGGCTGTGGGCAACATAATAAGCTATAAACCCGGTTATGCCAAGCCCGATGGCCATCCAGTTGTAAACACTCCTGATAAACTCGTTAACCTTGACTGCTGTTTGCGTTTTTTGTGTCTGTATTGTATGCATTTTTACCTCCTTTTTTATATCTTTTAAATATAACACAAAAAAAACTTGGCGCAAGGGGATAACATATAGATTTCCGCATAATTATTTTACGTGGAAATCTATATCTTTTTCCTTGAAAATAAAAAAATTATAGTTATTATGGCTGTAAATTAAATGTTCACAAATGAAAGGTAAGCGAACATGATCCATATTGAAAAATTAACTAAATATTATAATGAGTTGTGCGCTGTGGACCGGATAGATCTGGATATCAACAAGGGTGAGGTGCTTGGATTGCTGGGGCCCAATGGCGCCGGTAAAACAACAACCCTGCGGGTTCTTACCGGTTTTTTAAAACCGACATCCGGCAGCATAAGGATCAATGGATATAATATAGACGAACATTTGCTGCAAATTAAAGGCCTTATAGGATACCTGCCGGAATCTGCGCCTCTTTATTATAATATGCTGGTATTTGATTATTTGAACTTTGTGGCGGATATAAGAGGGATCGAGAGTAACAAAAAACTGACCAGAATTCGCGAACTTTCGGATTTGTGCGGTCTTAATGAGGTAATGCACAAATCAATTGGAGAGCTATCCAAGGGATATAAACAGCGGACAGGGCTTGCCCATGCGATGATGAGCAACCCCGAAATACTTGTTCTGGACGAACCCACTTCCGGGCTGGACCCTAACCAGATTGTTGAAATTCGTAAAATTATCAAACAGATAGGAAAAGAGAAAACCATTATTTTTTCAACCCATATACTCAGCGAAGCCGAAGCTACCTCAGACCGGATTGTTATAATAAATCAGGGAAAAATAGTTGCTGACGGCAGCGCCCAAAGTTTAAAAGGGTCCGGGCAAAGCGAATCTTCCGTAAACATAGCTCTTAAAGGCCCGGATTTTGAGTCCGTGAAGGATTTATTCAGCGCCGATAACACTATTGTGCGGATTGAACCCGATGATAACGGTAATGATGATATTGTACGGATAAAACTATACTGCCGCTCATCTTCCGATCTGATGGAAAATATTTATAAAAAAATTAAAGCGACTGACTGGGTTCTGGTAGAATTGCATCAGGATACAAAAACTCTTGAAAAAATTTTCCGCGAATTAACCATGGAGCAGTGATATGAGTCAAATCAGGCATATATTTACCAAAGAATTTAAAGATTATTTTGTGTCGCCCATAGCATATATTGTGATTTCAATCTTCCTTCTGGTGACCGGCTGGTTCTTTTTTACGACTTTTTTCATTTACGATCAGGCCAGTCTAAGAAATTTTTTTACACTTCTTCCAATCATTTTTTCTTTTGTAATTCCTGCAATAACAATGAGACTTTTTGCCGAAGAGATGAGTGTGGGATCATATGAAATTCTGCTGACACTTCCGGTTACATCCGGAGATATAATATTAGGAAAATTTTTTGCAAGTGTTGCTTTTGTTGCTGCCATGCTTCTTCCTACTATTTTATATCCGGTGTCGATATCTTTCCTTGGGAGCCTCGACTGGGGTCCTGTTGCAGGGGGCTATATTGGAGCCATTTTGCTTGGCGCGGCATTTTCCGCCATAGGTCTATTTGCTTCATCATTGACACGAAATCAGATCATAGCCTTCATCACTGGCGTGGCAATCTGTTTTGCCTTGACGATAATTGACAAGATGCTGTTTTTTTTTCCAAAATATATCCTTTGCTTTCTCGAAAATCTCGGGGCGGATTTCCATTTTAAGAATGTTTCCAAAGGAATTTTGGATTCAAGGGATATTATCTATTTCTTAAGCGTCGTTTTTATTGGGCTTTACTGTTCACATATGGTGTTACAAAATAAAAAATAATTGAAATTAATTATCTGAAAATGGTGAATTAGCATGAAAAGAACTCCCGGGAAATATATTAAACTTGTAATATACCTGATTGTCATACTCCTTATTAATATTGTAGGCCTGACTCTTTTTTTCAGAATAGATCTAACCCGGAACGGGATATATTCCATTTCCGACATAAGCCAAAGAGTCGGCTCAACACTCTCGGAGCCACTGACTATCAAGGTGTTTTTCACAAAAAGTCTTCCTGCCCCGTATAATAATATAGAACGGTATTTGCATGATCTCCTCGAAGAATATTCAATCGATGCCAATCAAAATTTCAACTATCAGTTTTATGATGTCAGCCCTGAGGATGATGGACTAGATTCTGAAACTCAAGGAAACCGGGAAATGGCGTTAAACTACGGGATAACTCCGGTGCAGATTCAGATTGTGGAAAAGGATGAATTGAAATTCAAAAAGGCCTATATGGGTCTTGTAATAATTCATGGTGATCTTATTGAAAAAATTCAAACAATTACATCAACAGACGGCCTTGAGTACAAGCTTACAACAACAATTCAAAAATTGAATAATAAAATAAGTGCTCTGTCGCTACTGCAGGACAAAATAAAAATAAAGCTGTTTCTGTCATCTTCTTTATATGAGGTTGCTCCACATATGGGGCTTTCTGATCTGCCGGAATTCAATGCGCAGGTCGAGAGCATGGTTAAAAAACTTAATAAAAAGAATTATGACAAGCTTGAATTCATTAAACTCGACCCAATGGGCGATACCCAGCTTGAAGATGCCGTCAAAGACTATCAAATCTTGAACCTTCAATGGCCGGACATTGCAAAAGCCGGCATTAAGGCCGGAGCAGGAGTCATAGGTCTTGTCATGGAATATAATGGTAAAGCGGCTCAGATCCCTCTTCTCCAGGTTTTACAGATACCTATGATAGGTATACGTTATCAGCTAGTTGACCTGAAGAGTATTGAAGAAAGCATTGACGAAAATGTGGGCACCATGATTGGTATTAATGAAGATATCGGCTATCTGACCGATCATGACACTTTGCAAATTTACGGAGACACTTCATCAGGCCCCATGGGAACGCAGGGAAAATCCGAGCTTTCCAATTTCAGGAATTTATTATCACAAAATTATTCAATTCGGGATGTAAATTTGAATTATGAAAATATTCCTGAAAATATAAACTGTCTTATCATAGCCCATCCCAAAAAAGAGTTTACAGATTACGAATTGTTTCAGATCGATCAATTCTTGATGAAAGGAAAAAATCTGGCTCTATTCCTGGATCCCTTCAAAGAGGTTATGCCTGGAGGGCAGAACAATATGAGATTCGGCGCCAACCCCCAATTTGTTGAATTGAAGACCGGCCTTGAAAAGCTGCTTGACCACTACGGAGTCGGCCTGGGAAAATCCTATGTACTTGATAAAACATGTTTCAAACAGAGAGTTCCGGCTCAATTCGGCGGTGGTGAAAAACCGATTTATTTTGCGCCTGTTATAGGAAACAAATTTATAAACAACGATCTTGATTTTATGAGGAATATAAATGAATTGATCACTTTAAAAGTCGCTCCGGTAGAAATTGATCCGGAAAAAATAAACAAAAATGGCCTCAATGCTGTAAAACTGATATCATCATCTGAAAACTCCTGGGAAATGAGCGAACGGATAAGCTTGAATCCCATGCTTCTCCCATCACCTCCACCGGCCGACGATATGCAGAGTTTCCCCCTGGCATACTTGATCAAAGGGTCTTTTCCCAGTTATTTTGCCGGAAAACCGGTACCCGTCAGAGTGATGGATAAAAAAGATGCTGAAAAATATAAGTCAAAAAAAGATCAAGGGAAAGATCAAGGGAAAGGTCAGGCCGAAATTACACGCCAGGGTGAATTTCTTGAAAAGGGTAGGGCAGGTAAAATTTTCATTATCGGATCTTCTGAAATTTTAAAAAATACCCTGCTCGATGAAGCGGGTAAGGGCCGCGAAGGCATATTCATCATGAATGTTATAGATTATCTTAACAACCATGTTGATATTGCTCTTCTTAGAAGCAAAGAGCAACGCTTGAATCCCCTGCATAATGACATTGGGCAGGGTGTCAAAACATTTGTCAAGACCATCAATATCGCAGGGCTGCCATTGCTTGTAGTTTTGTTCGGAATCATTATCCTGTTGAGAAGGGTTGCCAGGAAGAAACAGATTAGTATTATATTTAATAAATAACCAAAGGGCTCGCAATGAAACGATACAAGACAAATATAATCCTCATAGCGTTAATAATAGTTCTCTCTTTATATGTCTTTATGCATAAAAAAGATAAGACAAATTACAAATTGCCGGAGATTCCGAATATAGAAAAAACGGAGATAACCAAACTTGAAATAGCCTCGATAAACTCCGATATTATTTTGAAAAAAAAATCGGGTAACTGGTATATTGACCCGGAAGGTTATCCGGCAGATAAGGATAAAGTTAACAGGATGCTCGACAGTCTCAAGGGTATCAAAGTAACAGCCCTTGTTTCCCGGTTAAAAAATTATAATCTTTATGATTTGAATGATGAAAAAAAGATCACTATTAAGGCATGGCATATAGACAAGTTAAAACGCCTGTGCGAAATCGGAAAAACCGCTTCATCTTACCGACACACCTTTGTCAAGCTTGAAAAAGATGGTCCGGTTTATCATGCAGAAGGGGATTTTCGAAGCAGCTTTGATCTGACAAAAGATAAATTAAGAGATAAGCTGGTATTAGCACTTGAAAAAAATGAAATCAGCACAATTAATATCCGCAAAGGGAGTACAAATATTGCGTTAGCCTTCAAAGATGTTGAGAATGAAGAGCAAAAAAATGAAACGCAAAAAGAGGAGGTTGAGCATAAATCAACCACTAAAGTCTGGCAGACTGATGGTGGTAAAATATGTATAAAATCAAAGATAGATGAGCTTCTTGGCAAGCTGTCCGGTTTAAAATGTAAACAATATATAGACAATAAAAATAAGTATGATTTTAAAGATCCAATTTTTACTATAATATTAAAAGGAACAAAAGAGAACAAACTTTCAATTTTTTCCATGCAGGGTGAAGATGCAACCGAATATCCCTGTATATCCTCTGCAACCGCATATCCCTTCTTTCTCGCGAAGTACCAGGCTGAAAATATTATGATAGATCCTGAGGAAATAGTTGAAAAATAACAGTCTGGGGATATGGCTTTTTGGCGCGTTTTGCAATGTGCAGTGAGAAAATTTCAGTGGGAAGTCAAGGATATATAATTTTTCTTTACTTCTCAATTATATACAGTATGTCGCCCCCGCTTTCCAGCCCGTATTCCGTCTGCACATGCAGTTTTCTCTTCAGTTTATAACGGAGGCGGATGGTGCTGACAGGTTCGAACAGGCCGATGCCGTAATTTAGATACAATCCGGGTGACAGGTATTTTCCAATAAATAGCGTGGCCTCTTCCGGTGTTTCGCCTTTTTCGATTTCAATATCATCTACACCGAAAGCGGCTCCGATTTTTTGTGCAACGAATCCTCCGGCGCTCAGACCTGCAGAAAGCGCGGCTCCGTAAAGCTCGTTTCCCTCAGAGTCCGAAAGCTGCTTCATGGGCCGTCCGAAGAGAACATAAGAGAGCGCGTTGGATTCATCCATTGGGGGTACAGAGTAGGCGTCAAGTGTGGGTGTCTTGAGGGTCCCCTGAACAATTAGACCGGCGGTCACATCCCTTATCTCTCTGAAGGCCCTTATGTCAAGTCCGGGATTATCTATAAGCCCTGCAAAGATAAGCCGGCCGTTTTCAATTGTAAGGTCCTGCCCGTAGGCCTTGTATCCTCCATCCACTATCTGCAACTCACCATGCCCCTGTGTAACCTTGCCGGGCTGCTCCGTCAGATCAATACCTCCGGTTATGCGGCATTTGAGTCCGTAACCCCTGAATTTAACATTATCACCGAGTGATAGTCTGAGTTTGCCTGTTACGGACCACTCCGCCTTTTTTTCACTCACCGGCATATCCAGGATTATTACGTCTTTTGAAGGTAAAACGGCTTCCGACATGTCCTGGGGTTCCACTCTGGCCTGTGGAATTTTCAAAGATCCTGCAAAGTTAATCGTTTTGTCTTCGATCCGCAAACCAATATCAGGTGATACGATTATCCATGTGCCGGGTATTTTAACAGCCTCGAAATTTTCACCCTGAATACGTAGAACAACTGAAGGGGCTTTCGTTTTATGCAGTTCTACTGTTCCATGCATGGCTGCTTGAGCGCTGCCAGACGATAGCCGTCCTTCAATTGTATATGTTCCTCTCTCATCACCTTTTAGGTTTACGTTGATATCCCTTAGCTTCAAGCCCAAGTCAGGAATATCGGCCGTCCCCTCATGCAATATCATGTCACCCGTTATGGCTGTCTCTGCAAGTGTTCCATCAATATTGATCCGTGCCGCTACAAGTCCTGAAGTTTTATCTACTTGTTTTAAAAATACAGGAATTAAGTCAAGATTATTAAGCTCTGCTGTAACATGGCCGATGATTTGCTGATTAGCCGTAGCTGTTGTGCCCGGCATGAACCTGGGAAGGTTTAGTTCGCCTTTTATATGTCCTCTGTCAGGGAATATTATTTCGGCATTTACGTCCAAAGCTTTTTCATCCATAATAATATCTATTCGCGATTTTCCAAGCGCAATATCAACGGGCTCATCATCCGCCTCATAATGTAATTTCCCTGAAGGCATAATCAGAGAAACATTCCCTGAGATTATTCCAGCCGGAGTGTTTGATATTTCACCGCCTCCACTGATATTTCCCTCAGCGTCAACCGGTGAAGGAAGAATTGTTTTTACAGTTGAAAGGGGCAGATCAGTTAAAGAGAACTTTCCCTTAACACCTTCGATCCTGTCCCATGAAGTTTGAAAACAGATATCAGTTTTATTACTAACCATGCATAGAAAATCAAAATAAGCCTTATCAATGGATACGGATAAAGAAGCAGGTTCCCTGAGAGACCACTTGCCGAGTTTACCGGCATTAATTACGGCACTGTTAAATCGTCCGTCCCATATTTCATCCCTGTATCCTCCTGTAATCGAAATGGCCATGCTTTGATTACCCATTAGCGCATCCATTGAAATGGAATGAGCTGAAACCAGACCGCTGCTTTTAAGAGAAACAGTTTTGATCTTTTGTCGTTCAATCAGGAGATTGGCCGCACTTATATCTATGAATGACTCTCTTTCATCTTTAGTGTCGATATCAAGTACGACCTTGATGCTTTCAGCAATGTAGTTATCATAGGAGACTGCTCTTCCGTTGATAGTGCCTTTGATTAAAGGATAAGATCTGCTGCCCGTGACGGAACCGCTGCCTTCGATTACTCCTTTTAATGTTGGCATCAGGTCTCCTGCATCACGTATTTGCGCTTTCCATTTTATTGACAATGTATCAGAGACTTTGCCTGAGGCGGACAAATGTGATTTGCCTGAGCTGAGTTCCAGGCCAGCCAACTCCAGTTGTGAGTTCTTCGCAGAAAATCGCGCATCTGCTTTTAGCAGCCTGTCTCTTAAATGCCCTTCTACAGTCACTTCAGAGGGTTTGACTGTGAGTGCCCCCTTTTTATATTGTCCTGAGGAATGGAGAGTCATATCCATTGATCCTTGCCATTCCGGCCACTGAATTCCCGGATTAAGGCTTGCAGAGTTTATATTAAAGGCCCAGCTTATATCAGGTTCCCAGCCCATAGAACCCTGGCCAGTAAGTATGCCGTCAAATATACGAACGGAAAGAGATGAAATTGTTGCATTTGTGTCGGATCCATATCCGCTGACATCGCCGGAAAGAGTCAGATCAGGCCATCTTTTATTGAGGCTTAACGTATTGAATTCCCGGACAGCAAGGTTTCCCTCCCAACTGAGGTTTTTTATTATGTTACTGATGTTCACTTTTATATCAGATGAAAATGGATATGTTGTTTTCTGTTTCATCTTAAGCATTTTAAACGTGCCGGCAATTTTTCCGTGCCCTGATATCTCTTCATAGCCCGGGGCACGCATTTTCCATGATGTGGAGATGCTCATAGGGTAATCCCCGGTGGGAGATAGCCATCCTTTTGCGGCAAGAGTAAGTTCAGGCATTTCTATATCCAGTTGATTAATTCTTATGGCCTTGGGACCCATACGCCCTTTTAATGAAACTGTTTGAATATTAACAGGATTCCGATCACCGCTTTGCATAATGGAGATATTGTTAATAACCGCTTTCTTGAGTACAATTTTCAGAGGTATACTGACCTCCGGCAACCATGCGGCCGGTTCAGCCGGTTTGGTTTGTCCGGCCATAATAATAGTGACTCCTTCTATGTCCAGGTTGGAGAAATGGGCCTCTAAAAGCATGAGCCTGGAAGCTTTCCAATCCAGCGCAATCTCATCTATGCCGAATGACGACTTGCCCGATTTATAAATTATGCCCCTTATTTTAATCGGCCCGGAAAGCCTGCCCTGCGCAGACGTTATGGATAATCCGTCAACTGAATGTATCGCTTTGGTTATCAGCTGCACCCCTGCTTCGGAATGTATGAGGTAGAGAATTCCTGTGACAAATAGAATAATAATTAATGTACCTGTTATTAATAAAGTTAATAAAACCCGTTTCATAAATCAGGCCCCACAACTAAATGAATACGCCAGCCTTTCTCCGGTTCGGACACCGGGAAAGCCAGGTTAATCCTCACTGGTCCCAAAGGCGACTTCCACCGTAAACCAAACCCTGCTCCTGACTCCATGGTGTCCGAAATCGAATTAATTGCATTCCCTGCATCATAGAATAGAGCAGCACTCCAGTTTCCCCGTATTTTCTGTTCATATTCAATGCTCCCGACAAGAAGGTGCTTGCCGCCCGTAACCTCGCCGTTTCTATCCTCCGGGCCGAGTGAGTTATAAGCATAACCACGTATACTATGATCTCCTCCTGCAAAAAATCTGACAGATGGGGGCAGCTCCGAGAACTCACTTACTATAGAAGTTGCTCCTTCGCCGCGCATGATAATTCTGCCGCCGGTCCACAAACTACGTATACATTTCAGTTGTGACCGCAATTGCAGAAAGGATGAATCCGATATAATCGACTCATGGGCGCCGCGGATGTCAAGATATAACCTGAGTCCACGTTTTGTGTTAACAGGATTGTCAGCCCATATTTTTGTCCGTCTGATTCCCAATATAAGGAGGGTAGTCAGTCCTTCATCATCGGCAACATCAAAGTCTTCCCTTTCATAGTTAATGTATACCGACTCCCTCCAGTCCTTTATCACGTGATTGAACCGCACGCTGCTAAATATTTTCTCACTAAAGCTCGTTTTCGTATCTTCCCTTAACAGCCCAGACGCAAAGACCAGGCTGTCAGTGCGCGGGTCTTTGAGGGGAACAATATACTCTCCGGTGATACCTGATTTGATCTCCGATTGCTTTAATGTAATGCCAAACCGTTGTCCTGCTTTATTTATTCTGTTTATTTCCCACCCCAAGCTTCCTCTGAATCCGGTGTCTGTTCCAAAACCCAGACCAAACGTGTATTTATTTCGTTTGCGTGGAACAAGTTTAACATCTATGGGCACTTCAAAATCTTCAGCCTGATCAATATGGGGTGTTATCTCTATGAACTCGAAATAGTCGCTGTTATTCAAGGCGCTCTTAAGGTCAAGTATGCTGGATACTACATAGGGTTCACCTTTTTTGAAATGTATGAAACGAGCAAGGAATTCATGACTGAAAACGTTTTGGAAAAAAGTCACATTACCGAAACGAAATTGCGGTCCCGTGTTAAAGTTAAGGATTATATTTGCGATCCCTTTTTCTGCATGCACCTCGATTTTACTTTTAAGCATTTGAGCTTTAAAGAATCCGAAACTTATTGCTGTATCCTGAAGGAGACGCTTGGTTTTTTCATATTGCTCATGGTTTAATATATCTCCTTTATTAACCGGGATATGTTCTATAAATCGCTTGAAACTTTTATGGTCCCGGCCTTCACCTGTGATCGAGACTTCAATATTGTCGATGATAACCGGGTTACCCGGGGTTATTTTGTAGAAAAGATTCCAGGTTGATTCTTTAAGGAGAATCGCTGCCTGAATATCAGGCTGATAATATCCAAAGGGCTGAAGTGCCTGCCTGATTTCATGGGGTGCTTTTTTATGAAGCTTTTTCATCAGGCTCTCTGTCATATCAGGATGCTTCTTTTGTTGTTCTATACTCAAAAAAGCAAGAACGTTATTTTTGATATCACCTTCGACGCCTTTAACGGAGACGTTTATATTAATCGCCGCATGTGCAGTTTGAATATTAAGGAGGGTAATTGTAAGTGCAAGAGCATAATTAATAAACGTTTTTGTCATTTTGCCAATCAAAATAATGGAGGCATAGTGGCAGAAAGTATTGGTGGGGCCTAAAATAGTAATTCAACTTCCCGGCAGAGTAAAACACCGATCCCCTGCTATGCAGGATATCGGTGTTTTATGTTATATAGATTGTCACATAAATAATTTCACTGCGTTATCGGTCGTCGGAGTATTACAATGCGCCTTCCTCCCTCTGGCCTTGTGCCAAATTTTAAAATCGGGTCATTATCTGACAATCTATAACAAATTTTTAGAGCGGTGCTCGGTTTATTCGCATTTTTTTATTGTATGGTCTTTATTTTATAGTCCTTGGGAAGGTGAGCAGTGCCTTTAAGACATGGGATACCTGTTTCCTTATGGATATTTTCAAGGATTTCATCAATCTTTTCGCAAAATCCACCATCTTTGGCAGACCAGCCTGCATCGGTTTTTTTAGCAAAAGTACAGGTGCAGAAGTGAATTGTCTCAGCGCCCTTGGCCTTGAGAATTTTTGATAAATCGACTGCTACATCACCCGGACATTTACATGTAAAAACACCAGTCAGGGTACAATCTTCGTAATTTGCGAAGCCCTCCTTTTTGTCATTCAGACATCGAAAACAGCTTGTCAAAGGACATCTTTCCATATTTTTTTCACAACGGATAATGGCTACATTTGTCATTTATAACCTCCTTGTTTATTACAGAATTTTGATTATTTAATAACATGGACTACCACACAAACAATTTTACTCTCGTAAAAAGGCGGAGATTGTCTTCACCTCTAAAAAAAACTATTATACCACTCCATCAATCTTCCTTTATCATTTTATCCAGGATTTTATCAATTAAATTGTGGCATCCTTCATTAATACTACAAAAGTAGTTTACACTTTTTTATTAAAAATAAACTTATCTGTGTGCATCTGTGTTCTATTCTTGTTTAAAAAATGTCAAGGGCAAATGAAGGATGCCTAAATTGTTTGGTAAAACGTTCATCTCTTTAGCTGCCGCTATCCATATTATCTATGAGACCAATCAAAAACTGGCACTGCGCTTTTAGTTCCTTTAAGACTCTTTTTTTGCCGCCTCCGTCCTTCTCCATTTTGTTTTTCTCTGCGGCTATGCCTGCTGTGCTTTCGGATGCAAGATAACCTCTTTCAAGGAGATTTATTATATGGTCGGCTATTTGGTCGGGTGTGTAAGAGGTATACTTCGGATTATACCATTTATATATCCAGTTGCACATCCCAAGTATTCCATATGTTTGCAGCTTTGTGTCAGTATCCCTGAAGACTCCCTGGTCGATACCTTCCCCAATAATTTTTTCTAAAATTTGATTATATTTTTTTTTTTCAGCCTTAATCCCTTTAAAATCAGCCGGTGAAAGCTGATTTTCCTCAGCAAAAAAAACAGAAAGAATAGAGAGTGACTTTATGCTGATATTTTTAACGTGGTTACTTATAATAAGACGCATCTTTTTATCCGGAGGAAGATTCATCTCGGCTATTTTATTTGTATTTTTGAAAATACTCTCAAGTGCCTTAATATAAATTATTGAAAGCAGGTTCTCTTTGCTAGAAACATAATGATATAATGCAGCTTTGGTTATACCTATCTCTTTGGCTACATCGTCAAGGGTGGTAGACCTGTATCCATTTTTATGAAAGAGTTCAGTGGCGGTATCAATAATTCTTTTTATCCGCAGGCTTTTATCCAGCCCCCTGAAATTATTATTACCTTTTTTTTTCAAGTTACTACCTTTAAGCGGTTGAATTGTCGCCTTGCTTGAATTTAAATCAAATTTAAGAGTTCACAAAGGAATTAAAAGAAGATACGGTTACCTTATTTGTTATATGGATATTTTATTGGCTTGTAAGGAAGAGGAGGTTTTTGAAGAATTACAAAAATTAATTTTAAATGATCATATATCTGCGTTGTAGTCAACAAGAAAAATAATTCTTTGATTTATTGTGTCCACTTAATTAAAAAAAATCTTGACAACAGTTAAACGGGTGGTTACTTATATTAAATCGCTGGTAACTTGTTTGAAAAATTTATACATTTAAATCTGCTATTGATTTTCAGCTTTATATTTACCCAAACTGGATTTTCAAGTTTGGGGTTTTTTGTTTTGCAGAATAAAACCTTGCCAGAAAGATAAAATGTTCATATTAATTATAGATTACTGATAACGTAGTGAAATTATTTATCTGGAAACAGATACAATAGTATTTCTATTTCACTCCTGTTTGGAAAATATAATTATAAGGTCATTTTATGAATAATAATACTAAATTTATATTTGTTACCGGCGGTGTTGTTTCTTCACTTGGTAAGGGACTGGCGTCAGCCGCCATAGGAGCTCTCCTTGAGAGCCGAGGACTTACTGTAACTATTCAAAAGCTGGATCCTTACATAAATGTTGATCCCGGCACTATGAATCCTTTCCAGCACGGCGAGGTTTTTGTAACAGACGACGGAGCTGAAACAGATCTGGACCTTGGCCATTATGAGCGTTTTACTACCGCCAAGTTGGGGAGAGACAACAATTTTACCACCGGTAAAATTTACTACTCGGTTATAAATAAAGAAAGAAAAGGCGCTTATCTGGGAGGGACAGTTCAGGTCATTCCCCACATAACGGACGAGATCAAAAATAGCATCAGACTGGTTGCCGGGGGTGTGGACATAGTCATCGTTGAAATCGGGGGTACCATCGGTGATATAGAAAGCCTGCCGTTTCTTGAAGCTATCAGGCAATTTAAGGTGGACGCAGGAAAAGAAAATGTTATCTATATACATCTTACACTGGTGCCATATATTGCAACTGCAGGAGAGGTTAAAACCAAGCCTACCCAGCACAGCGTCAAAGAACTTAGAAGCATAGGCATCCAGCCGGACATTCTTTTATGCCGCACGGATAGATTTCTTTCAAAAAGTATTAAGGATAAAATAGCTCTTTTCTGTAATGTGAGTACTGATGCCGTTGTTACCGCCAAGGATGTTGATTGCATATATGAAGTGCCGCTGTTCTTTCATCAAGAGGGCCTTGATGATAAAATTGTCGAGCTCCTCAATATATGGACCAGGGCTCCCAGGCTTCAGGTATGGGAAAATATTGTAAGCAAGCTCAAGGAGCCTGAACACGCCGTCACAATTGCGATAGTCGGGAAATATACGGATCTGACAGAATCATACAAGAGCCTGAACGAAGCCCTGTATCACGGAGGAATTTCAAATGACTGCAAAGTGAATCTTGAATTTATCGATTCCGAGAAGATAACCGACGATAATTGCAGGGACTTTCTTGGAACAGCAGACGGAATCCTGGTTCCCGGAGGATTCGGGCCCCGAGGTATTAAAGGGAAAATCTGCGCTGCAAAATACGCTCGGGAAAAATTAGTGCCATTTTTCGGAATATGCCTTGGCATGCATATAGCGGTGATAGAATTTTCACGCAATGCTGCAGGCCTGGAGTATGCCCATAGCACGGAATTCGATAAAAATACAACTGATCCTGTAATTTATCTGATGAGTGAATGGTATGATGACAGGACCAAAACCATACAGAAAAGGGATGTGAATTCCGACAAAGGCGGCTCTATGCGGTTGGGCGCTTATTCTTGCTGCATAAAAGAAGGAACTTTGGCACACCTGGCATATAAAAAAAATAATATCTCGGAGCGTCACCGTCACAGGTATGAATTCAACAACATTTACATGGAGAGGCTTGAAGAAAAAGGGCTTGTTGTAAGCGGAACTTCCCCTGATAAAGAATTGGTTGAGATTATAGAAATCAAAGAGCACCCTTGGTTTTTGGGATGCCAGTTCCACCCTGAATTCAAATCCCGCCCCATGGCACCGCACCCACTTTTTACTGATTTTATCAAGGTTGTACTGGTCCAATCAAATAATAAATGCGAAAAATAATAGTTTTTGACCAGACAATCCGGGAGGGCATGCAGTACCGGGGGCTCATGTTCTCCCATGCTGAGCGCTTGAAAATTATGGAGTTTCAGCAGGCCCTGGGAGTAGATATATCACAGGCCGGCTATCCTCCTGCCCATGAATCCGAAATCAGGCATATAGAAAAAATATGTCGCGAAGCTGTTATACGAAATTATAATATCCGTATTTCCGGGTTGTGCCGGGCGCTGGTTAAAGATGTGAGCCGGATGGTGGCAACAGGCCTCAAAGAGTTTAACCTGCATACTTCTTTCACTGATGAAATGCTTTCGAGGCAAAGTATCGAAAGCATTTTTAAGTCATTGAAAGAGACGGTTCTGTTTATACGATCGGAAGTCGAAAAGCCGGGTATTGAAGTAAGTCTTCTTGATATAGGCAGGACAGATATAGAACTCTTAAAAAAATGCGCTGATTTTTTAATCAATAATTTAAAAATCAATATTCTTTCCCTTCCGGATACATCAGGTTTAATGGCGCCTAATCAGATCTACAAACGGGTAGAAAGTATAAGTAGTCTGGCTAAAGGGAAAAAGACTCAAATAGGGATACATTGTCATAATGACCTGGGCATGGCCACTGCCAATACGATTATGGGTATTCTGGCAGGAGCTTCAATCATAGAAGTTTCGGCCCTCGGGATAGGTGAAAGAAACGGGATCGGCGATATTTTTATCACCGCCATGAATTTAAAAAATCAGGGTTTTGACTTAAATCTTAAAATAGAAAAAGAGGATATCTTCAGGGAATATTATGAGTTTGTAGATGCAGTATGTTACCAAAAGACGGGGATTAAACTATTGAACAACAACACTCCTTTTTTCGGCAATTCCTCTATGACCCATGTTGCCGGAACTCATGGTATTGGACAATTCGGCCTGGCTTTGGATCAGAAATTTTATCTTAACGTTCTATGCGGCAAACATCTTGTCGAGAATTATCTTAAGCTGCATAAGATCGGATATGAAAAAAAATACCTGCAAGAGATTGTTGCCGGGATTAAGGATAAAAGCGCCGAGGCCGACAGGTGTGTGACACAAGAAGAAGTTAAGGAAATTGTAGTTAAGTCAGGCCCTTAAAAATGACTGTCGAAGTTATGGCTTATTTTAATGCTTTGCTGCGTTCATTAGAGTATCTTAAAAATATATACAAGAAAGGAATAATTTATGGCATTTGAACTTACCAAAGAAGAATTGATGGTACAAAAAATGACAAGGGAATTTGCACAAAAGGAACTGGTTGAACAGGCTGCGGAAAACGACAAAACACATAGCTACCCTGCTAAAGCATTAAAAAAAATGGGCGAACTCGGTTATTTGGGAATGCTTGTTAAAGAAGAGTATGGCGGGGATGATGCAGGTACTGTATCATATGCCTTGGCCCTGATGGAAATTGCCGCTGCAGATGCTTCCTGTGCTGTTATTATGTCGGTACATGACTCAATTGGCTGTGGAAGCATCCAGAAATTCGGGACAGAAGAACAGAAAAAACAATGGCTTGAACCTATGGCTCGCGGAGACTTTATCGGTGCTTTTTGCCTGACTGAACCAGAATCCGGTTCTGATCCGCAGTCAATGGAGACTATGGCGGAAAAAGATGGAGATTATTATATCATTAATGGCATTAAACGGTTTATTACCACAGGAAAAAATGCCGGGGTCTATGTAACCATAACAAAAACAGATCCCGCTGCCGGCAGCAGAGGAATGACGGCATTTTTACTGGACCAGAGTCTGCCCGGATTTATAGTGGGCAGGGTTGAAGACAAGATGGGTCAACGCGGTTCCGACACTACCGACATCATACTTGAAAATTGCCGGGTTCCTGCATCAAGAATGCTTGGCAAAGAGGGCGAAGGATTTATGGTTGCCATGTCAAGCCTTGAAGACGGCCGAATCGGAGTCGGATCCCTAGGGTGCGGAATAGCAATGGCTGCTTTGGGTGAGACTATAAAATACGCAAAACAGAGAAAACAGTTTGGCCGGCTTATTGCTGAAAATCAGGCAATAAGATTCATGATAGCAGATATGAAGATGAAAGTCGAAGCGGCCCGTCTGTTGATATTGAACGCAGCATCTAAAAAAGACAGGGGTGAAAGCTGTGCCCTTGAGGCGTCCATGGCAAAATGTTATGCTACTGATATTGCTCAGGAGGTATGCGGCCAGGCTATCCAGATTCACGGCGGATATGGATACCTGACGGATTATCCGGTAGAGCGTTATTACAGAGATGCCAGAATCACAACAATTTACGAAGGAACCAATCAGATACAAAGAATCGTTATTGCAAACGAGATATTGGGCAAAGTCATTTCATAGTATATATGTTTTAGATATCTCTCTTTCCTTCGGAAAAAGGAGGAAAGAGAGAAACAAACAAAATACGTTAGGATTGGGGATGAAATAAATTGCCCATAATTGCGCCGGGCTTGTGGTCGTCTTCAAGGCGCATCAATGGTTGCATACTCGAAGTCTGTGGCCATTGATGCAACACAGAAGACGGGAACAAGAACAAGTAATTATGGGTAATTTATAAAATTCACGATCCTTACTATAGTCTATGAATCGTCATTTGAATTTACAGCCCGGCAACCAATTTTATAAATCAATTATTTATAACCAAATGGACATACTGATTTGTTAATTTTGTCTTTTTTAGAAAACCGTAAACCGTGAACTGTAAACCGTGAACGGTTACATCTATAAAATCATGGCTCCCATATACAACCAGAAAAAAAATATTATGATCATAGCCGGTGAGGCCTCGGGGGATCATCACGGAGCAAGGCTTGTGAAAGCCATGGAAATGGAAAAAAATAATTTTTTTTTCTGTGGTATCGGCGGCAAGGCCATGCAGAAAGCAGGTGTAAAAATCCTGGTGGATGCTGCGGAACTTTCGGTGGTGGGAATAACCGAGGTTTTTTCTAAACTCCCCTATATTTTTAAAGCTCTTGCTGTTGCAAAACGCCTCCTGAAAAGTTTAAATCCTGATCTTCTGATATTGATAGATTATCCTGATTTTAACCTTCATATTGCAGCGGCTGCAAAAAAAATGCGCATCCCCGTGCTTTATTATATCAGCCCCCAGATCTGGGCCTGGAGACAGGGACGTGTTAAAAAAATTGGAAAGATAATAGACCATATGGCAGTTATCCTGCCGTTTGAGGAAATTTTTTACACGGAACATAATATACCTGTTACATTTGTAGGCCACCCACTGCTCGACTCATTCTCCGACTCATCAAAAACCTTTTATAAAGTTGAAAAATCAGGGCAGCAGATAATTGGACTTCTTCCAGGATCACGCAACAGTGAGATTACAAAGCTTTTACCGGTCATGCTTGAAGCTGCTGTTCTGATTCAGGAAAAATTTGGTGATATCAAGTTTATTCTTTCAATTGCGCCAACAGTCAATAAACAGTATGTTGAGGAAGCAACCCAAAAATTCAACAGTATCATAAACCTGGAACTTAACGCCGGCCCTGTTGTAAAGGTGCTTGAACAAAGCCGCCTTGTAATAACAGCATCCGGAACTGTTACCCTGGAGACTGCTATTGTAGGCACCCCGATGATAATAGTATATAAAGTATCACCTGTAAGTTTCATGCTTGGCAAACTGATGATAAAGGTTAAGAATATCGGACTGGTAAACCTTATTGCCGGAAAAACACTGGTTCCTGAACTGATACAAAATGAAGCCTCTCCTGAAAAGATTGCCGCAACAGCCGGCCGCATGCTTAATGATCCAATCTTGATGGAAGATATCCGTAACGAACTACTTAAAATAAAAAATATACTCGGAGGTCCGGGAGCTTCCCTGGAAGTGGCTAAAATAGCTTTGAATATGCTTTCATCAAAACGAAGCGAATCCACCGAAACTAAAAAATGAGGTAACCGTGCACGGTTACAAAATGAGAAATACCATTAAAAACTATATATCAGAAATAAAATGGAGGCTGACCGGTATTCTGGGCAGATTGATTATTGATCTGCTTTGTGCAACTACAACAATTAAGTCGGAGGGTTTAAAAAAAGTTGCACCAATTCTGGGTTCCGGTAAATTGATTTTTGCTTTCTGGCATTCAAGGATTCTTCTCATAAGTTATATCTTGAAAGGATGGAATGGAGCAATCCTTGTCAGCAGATCGAAAGACGGTGAAATTATAGCAAGAATACTGCAAAACCAGGGGCATGAAACTATTCGCGGTTCTACTTCCAAGGGAGGCTTGCGAGCCCTTGCAAAACAGATTAAAATCCTGAAAGAGCATGCAAGACCGGGAGGGGTTATACCGGACGGCCCCAGAGGACCACGGCAAAAGGTTCAGCCTGGTGTCGTTATGCTTGCCAAAAAGACAGGATATCCTATTATCCCAATTAGTTATAGCGCAAAAAAAATCAAGATTTTCTCCAGTTGGGACAGGTTTATAGTGCCGTACCCGTTTACCAAATGCACAATAATCTTCGGGGATCCTATCTATATCCCCGAAGATATAAACAAAAACAGCTATGAATTATTTGGCAATAAACTTGAAAAAGAACTCTGTCGTATCACAGATAAAGTCGACGGGTCATTTAACCATGTAATAACATGATCCGGTTTCAAAATGTTCAATAAGGGGACGTTTTGAAATTGGCTCACATGAAATAATTTTTAATGAAGCAAATAAACAAAACCATAATAAAAGCCCGTAACAAACATCTGTATAAACTCGTTAAAGGGAGCTGGGTAAAGCTGCTTATCGCCATGATATGCATGCTGATCCAGGCAGGGGCCACTTCTTCGATACCATTTTTAATAAAACCGGTGGTTGACGATATCTTTATAAACAAAGACACCGCAATGCTCAAGCTGATCCCCCTGGCTGTTATCCTGGTTTACTTTATTTTAGGGTCTGCCATGTACGGCCAGCAATACTTTATGAATTATGTAGGGCAGGATATAATCAGGCGCCTGAGGAATTCTATTTACAGCAAAATTTCCGAACTGCCAATCTCCTTTTTTTATAAAGAAACAACCGGAGTGCTGATGTCACGCATAACAAATGATGTCAATGTCATCAGGGCTATGGTTTCGACTGCTGTTACAGGTGCATTGAGAGATGTCTTTACCATTATAGGATTGACAGCTGTTATTTTTTACAGGGACTGGCAAATGGCTACATTTGCAATCATAATAATTCCCGTAGCCTTTTTTCCGATTGTTAAAATAGGAAAAATGGTGCGGAAAATAAGCACAGGTACGCAGGAGGCCGTTGGCGCACTTAATTCTTTTTTGCACGAGACATTCACGGGAAATATTATAGTAAAAGCATTTGGCATGGAAGACTATGAAAACAGGCGTTTTAGGAAGATGACAAAAGGTCTGTTTAAACTTGAGCTAAAATCCGTCAAAGCTAAAGAGCTGGCATCCCCGGTCATGGAATTTTTAGGAGGCCTGGGCGTTGCCTGCGTTATCTGGTATGGCGGTTCACAAGTTATTGCAGGGGATTCGACGCCCGGAACCTTTTTTTCATTTATGGCTGCTGTGCTTATGCTGTACGGGCCGGTAAAAAAATTAAGTAAACTCAACAATGTTTTGCAGGCTGGTCTTGCCGGAGCAGACCGGGTTTTTGAAATCATTGAAAAAAAGACGGATATTAAAGAGATCGAAAATCCTGTCATCATCAAGCCGGGATCGCATGATGTCTCATTCAAAAATGTTTCTTTTAAATATGGCGATGTAACGGCTTTGAGAAATATCGATCTCACTGCCCGTGCAGGAGAAGTCATCGCCCTTGTGGGTATGAGCGGAGGAGGCAAAACATCTCTGGTAAACCTTATACCAAGATTTTACGACGTATGGAAAGGGGCATTGCTTGTTGACGGAACCGATGTCAGAAACGTATCGATTGCTTCTCTCCGTAAACAGATCGCCATAGTAACCCAGTCCCCGATTCTTTTTAACGATACTATTAAAAACAATATTGCTTACGGCAATCATGATGCTTCGGGAGAAGATATAGAAAAAGCGGCCAGAGCAGCTTATGCATACGATTTTATACAGCATCTGCCAAAAGAATTTGATACCTCCATCGGTGAATTGGGAAGCCGTCTTTCAGGGGGAGAAAGACAAAGAATATGTATTGCCCGCGCCTTGCTAAAAGATGCGCCCATCCTTATCCTGGACGAGGCCACATCTTCCCTTGACACCGAATCCGAAATGCTTGTCCAAAAAGCTTTGGAAAATCTTATGAAAGGCCGCACAACCTTTGTTATTGCCCACAGACTCTCCACGATCAGTTATGCGGACAGGATAGTTGTAATTGTAGACGGCCGGATCGTGGAGGAAGGCACACATGAAAATCTGATTGCAAAACAGGGGGAATACTACAAGCTATATTATATGCAGTTTAATAATGGCTCTAACCCTTGAAAACCAATCCTATACTTTTAGAGGTTTTTAAGAATCGATTTGCATCCATAGCCGAAGAGATGGGTGTTACTTTGAATAGGACGTCATTTTCTCCTAACATCAAAGAAAGGAGAGATTTTTCATGCGCTGTTTTTGACGCCCAGGGCCATCTGGTTGCCCAGGCAGCCCATATTCCGGTTCATCTAGGATCAATGCCCATGTCCGTTCAAGCGGCTCTGGAGCATTTTGTCCCTGTTAAAGATGAGATGATAATGTTGAATGATCCCTTTCATGGGGGGACTCATTTGCCTGATATAACTATGATTGCCCCGGTATTTTTTGAGGATGAGCCTCTTTTTTTTGTGGCCAACAGGGTTCACCATGCTGACGTGGGCGGTATGACTCCCGGTTCCATGCCTATCTCTTCATCAATTTTTCAAGAAGGAATAATAATTCCTCCTGTCAGAATAATAAAACAGGGTAAAATCGATCAAGAGATAATGCGGCTGATCCTTAATAACGTCAGGACTCCGGAAGAAAGAGAGGGTGATTTTAGCGCTCAGATCATGGCTAATATTACCGGTTCCAAAAGAATTATCGAACTGATGGATAAGTACGATCCGGTGATCGCAGCTTTTTATGCCAATGCTTTAATCGATTATTCCGAAAAAATTACCAGAAAAACCATTCAAGAGATTCCGGATGGCATTTATACCTTCGAAGACAGGATGGATGATGATGCTTTTGGCGGGCAGGATATAAAAATTCATGCAAGCATTGAAATTAAAGCTGATGAGGCCGTAATCGATTTTACAAAATCCGATCCCCAGTCCGATGGAAATATTAATGCGGTTTATGCCATAACCCTTTCGGCAGTTTTATATCTGTTCAGAGCTATTATCAAAGAAGATATTCCTGCCAACGCGGGCTGTTTCAAACCTGTCCGGATCATAACCCGCCAGGGATCAATTGTCGATGCGAATTTTCCTGCAGCAGTTGCCGGTGGCAATGTCGAAACCTCCCAGAGAATTGTAGATGCACTTTTCGGAGCAATGGCCAAGTCTTTGCCGGGTATCATTCCGGCTGCATCCCAGGGCACCATGAACAATCTGATAATCGGCGGTATCGACAAAAAAAACAACAGGCCCTTTACATATTATGAAACCATTGGCGGCGGCATGGGCGCCGGTAAAAATTATTGCGGTGAATCTGCTGTCCATTCCCATATGACCAATACGCTGAATACCCCTGTTGAGGCACTTGAATATAGTTACCCTCTTCTTGTAACTGAGTATTCCATTAGAAAAAATTCCGGAGGAAGAGGACTTTTTAACGGCGGAGACGGAATAATAAGGGAAATTAAGTTGCTTTCTGATGCTGAAGTGACCGTTATATCTGAAAGAAGAATAAGGCCTCCTTATGGTTTAAGTGGCGGAGGTTCTGGAAAAAAAGGAAAAAATATTATTATTAAAGACGGTCAATCTGAAAACCGGCCAGGTAAATTTTATGAAAAATTGAAGGAGAATGATATAATCAGGATCGAAACGCCGGGAGGGGGAGGATATGGAAAGTGTACTGGTTGAATTGTAAGAAATTCAGTTTAGGGCGCTCCTTAAGATGATCAGCAAGATGATCAGCAAAATGATCAGGCTAAATCGGAATATTTTCCCCTCTGTGGATGGAATATATGTTGTCGGAGGATACATAAGGGATGAACTTTTAGGGCGCAAGCCTGCCGATTACGACATTGCCTGTGCGGTGGATACGGAAAAAACAGCTCGGCAGATAGCTGCAAATACCAATGGTACTCTTGTTAAAATTGGAAAGCCGGGGCAGTTTATATTCAGAGTGGTGTCAGGTAAAAACATATTTGATGTTGCGTGTCTTAACGGCCAAACCATTGAAGAAGACCTGAAACAGCGTGATTTCACCATCAATGCCATGGCATATTCCATATCAGGCGGCAACATTATAGATTGTACCGGCGGGCTTAAAGATCTTGAGAAAAAAAATATACGGATGGTATCAAAAGAAGCTTTTAATAAAGATCCCTTACGGCTTCTACGGGCATTCAGAATAGGAGCGGCCTTTAATTTTAAAATAGAGCCGGCAACCTTAAAGGCAATCGAGAATAATGCATACCTTATAGTAAATTCCGCAGGAGAACGGATTCGGGTTGAATTGCTCAAATTAATGGATGTTTTGAGATCATATCGTTATATTTCAGAAATGGCTGATACCGGACTTTTGCTTGTAATTTTTCCCGAGCTTGGCCGGTTACGCGGATGTGAACAGAACAGATACCATATTTATGATGTTTTTGAACATACGATGAATTCGTTTTATCATCTCGAAATGCTCATAAATGCTGCAGATAGCCTGAATATTACAAGACCTGCATATCATGCCCTGTTTGCTGATAAAAAAAAAATTGCTCTATTAAAACTGGCTATTCTGCTGCATGATACAGGAAAACCTTTATCCCGGACAATAGACAAGAAGGGAGATTATCATTTTTACGGTCATGCCGCTGCCGGCGCCGATATGTCAAAAAAAATCTGCGACAGATTGAGGATGTCGTCCAGCGAAAAATGTTTTATAGATTTTATTATCCGTAATCATTTAAGGCCACTCTTTTTATTCACCTTGCATCTGGAAGCGAAACTTACGCGCAAAGCAGTAATACGGTTTTTTAGAAAATGCCGCGATTATTCACCTTATCTTTTGTTACATTCGATTGCCGACTCCCAGGCAAAAGGAGACAAAAGTGACGATGCCTTTAAAAATTTTATTATAGATTTGATGGATGATTATTTTGCCGGGTTTAAAATTTTAAAAAGAAAACCGCCCCTTATAACAGGCCATGACCTTATTAACGAGTACGGAATAGAGCCGTCTCCTTTATTCCGCAAAATTTTGGATTATGTGGAAGAGGCAAGATTATCAGGCGAAATATCCGACAAAGCCTCCGCCTTAAGGCTTGCGGAGGAGTTTATCTTGTCCTCGGATCGGGTAAGGGCAGCCACTGGGCAGATATCGACGCAAGCGTAGCATGTACCGCAGGGCAGCTCGCTTGAATTTTGTTCTACGTAAAAATTAATAGTGGTGTTGAACCCGCGCCCGGCAAAGGAAAACAACGATTGCCCGTGCTTTGTTCGGCAGACATGGATGCATTTTCCGCACAGGACGCAGCGATTGGGATAATAAGTCAGGTAGGGGTGGCTGTCGTCAACAGTCACTTCTTTAAGGTAGTTTTCAAGACCTTTGGGTTTTAAGCCGATTTTTAAAAAGCGTGCCAGGCGTTGCAGTTCGCATTTTTTATTGGCCGGACAGTTTTTGCAGTCTATATGGTGAACCGAAAGGAGCAAGCGGAGCCCGGTCCGCTGAAGCCGCCGTACGGCAGGAGTGTCGGTGCGGATAAGCATGCCGTCTGATACCCTGAGCGTACATGCTGTAACCGGTTTCTCCATCCCCTCAACCTCCACAAAACAGAGCCTGCATGATGCCGGCGGATGAGACATTCCCTCCATAAAGCAGAGGTGCGGGATGTAAATATCGTTTTCAAGACAGGCCTGGAGTACTGAACGATTTTTTTGCACTTCCAGCTTTTTATCATCTACCAAAATTTTAACAGTCATGTTTGATCCTTGGATTTACCAGAAGCTTTACCAGGGTTCTCAATCACAGGCGCCAGGCTCGGCGGAGAAACCTTTTTTACGGCATCGTATTCCGGCGGACAGGCTACCATGCACTCGCCGCATTTGACACAAAGTTCCTGGTCGATTCCTTTTTTGCGGGTGCTGGTGGTAAATACGGCATCAGTGGGACAGCATCCCACACATGCATCGCAGCCACGGGCACAAGTATCCAGGTCAATATAATAGGCTGTCAGGGACCGGCAAGTCATGCCGGGGCATCGCTTTTCCTTAATGTGCGCTTCGTATTCATCCCTGAAATATTTTATTGATGTGAGTACCGGATTGGGTGCGGTTTTACCTAGACCGCAAAGAGATCCGTTTTTTATGTCCCCACACAATTGCTCAAGCTGCTCTATATCCCCCTCCCGGCCTTCCCCCTTGGTTATTCGTTTCAGAATGCTCAGAAGATGACGGGTGCCTATTCTGCAAAAGGTGCATTTGCCGCACGATTCTTTTTGGGTAAAATCGAGAAAATATCGGGATACATCCACTACACAACTATCTTCATCCATAACCACCATGCCGCCGGACCCCATCATGGCGCCTGTCTCGGTCAGGGAGTCGAAATCAATGGGTGTATCGAGAAGGGCATCCGGCAGGCAGCCTCCTGAAGGACCGCCGATCTGAACGGCCCTGAAGCCTTTTTGCCCGGGAATTCCGCCGCAGATGTCGAAAATAAGGGTCCGCAGGGTGACGCCCATGGGGATTTCCACCAGGCCCGGATGAACAACATCTCCAACCACGGAAAAAATGGCGGTTCCGGGACTGTTTTCAGTACCGATTCCCCTGTACCAGTCAGCCCCTTTTTCAATAATCGGGGGGACCGAAGCCAATGTCTTGACATTGTTGATGATGGTAGGCTGCCCGTAAAGTCCCTTTTCCACCGGATAGGGCGGGCGATGTACAGGCATACCCCGGTATCCCTCAATCGACTGGATCAGGCCGGTTTCTTCGCCGCATACAAAGGCTCCCGAGCCTTGGAAAACCTCGATTTCAAGATTAAATAAACTCTCCAGAATACCTGCTCCCAGCAGACCGATTTTTTTGGCCTGGTCAATGGCTTTTGTAACGATCTTTACAGCCAGGGGATATTCGGACCTGACATAAACGATCGCCTTTTGGGCTCCTGCGGCATAAGCGCAAATCGCCATCCCTTCCACCACCTGGTGGGGATTGCTTTCCAGGATGGTACGATCCATATAAGCCCCGGGATCGCCTTCATCGGCATTGCAGATGATGATTTTATCCTTCCCGTCAATATTTGCGGCCATTTCCCATTTTCGACCGGTTGGAAATCCGGCCCCGCCTCTTCCCCTCAGCCCGGACTCTTTAATTTCATGGAGAATGTTTTCCGGATTCATATTCAGAGCTTTAACAAGAGAGACGTAGCCGCCTTCAGCAATATAATCGTAAATATCTTCCGGATCAATCCGCCCGCATTTTTCCATTACTACCCGTTTTTCCTGGTTGAACCTGGGAAATTCCATAACCGAAGGAATCATGTCGTTTTCTTCAGTTGCGCCGTAAACATGCTCAAAGCGGGGATCTCCCTCTTCAAGAAAGAGCTTGACCAGCATTTTGGCCTTGCCGGGGGTAACTTCGTGATA
>JAERRQ010000291.1 GCA_016735355.1 Desulfobacterales bacterium
TTCCATGAATCCGATTACCATGGAGTATGAGCCCGGCCTTGCCTCAAACTGGTCAATATCGGATGACAAAAAGGAATTTACCTTTACCCTTAACAAAAAAGCGAGGTGGAGTGACGGAACGTCTATAACAGCATCTGATGTCAAATTTACTTACGATATCATCATGGACCCCAAAAATCTTACCGGTACTCATAAGGTGGATATGGAACGATTCCATCCGCCTGATGTTATAGACGATTATACTATTCGGTTTGTTGCTGAAAATGTTCACTGGAAAAACCTTGGAGTCGCAGGAGGTTTTCATGTCCTGTGCCGGAACGCTTTGGAAAAAAAAGATTTCAATAAAATTAATTTTGCATTTTCTGTTGTTTCAGGCTCTTGCAGGTTGGGAAAAATTGATGAAGGAATTTCCATAACTTTGGAACGGCGCAAAGACTGGTGGAACAGGGACGCCGAATCTTCTATCTCAACCGGCAACTTCCAGCATATAAAATTCAAATTTTTTGCGGAACGTGAAAATGCATTTGAAGCATTTAAAAAGGGTAATATAGATCTTTTCCCTATTTATACCTCCAGGATATGGATAAATGAAACCGGCGGTGAAAAATTTTTAAAAAACCGGATTGTAAAGCAGAAGATATTTAACCATAAGCCCATAGGATTTCAGGGGTTTGCCATGAATTTAAGGAAACCGCCTTTTGATGATATCAGGGTTCGCAAGGCCATGGCGCTGTTGCTTGACCGAAAAAAGATGAACAGCGTTTTGATGTATAATCAATATTTTTTACACAGATCGTATTTTGAAGACCTTTATTCCAAAAATATACCCTGCCCGAATCCGCTTATCAAAATGGACAAGGAAAAAGCACGGGAACTGTTGAACAAAGCAGGATGGATTGTTAACCCGAAAACAGGCTTTCTTGAAAAAAATAAAAAAAGATTCTCATTCAAGTTTTTAACAAGGAGTTCTTCCGCGGAAAAATTTCTTGCAATCTATGCCGAGGATCTTAAAGATGTGGGGATAGAGTTAGTGATAGACAAAAAAGACTGGGCTGCCTGGGCAAAAGATATGGATGGGTTCAATTTCCAGATGACATGGGCCGCCTGGGGTTCCGGAATTTTCAAAGACCCCGAGGGGATGTGGTCATCCATGGAAGCGGACAGGAAAGGCGGCAATAATATAACAGGTTTCAAGAATAAAAAGGTAGATCGCCTAATAGAAGAACAGAAGTCAAATTTCAATATCGGAGAAAGAAACAAAATATACAGAAAAATAGATCAATTAGTCTATCAGGATTTTCCCTATGTACTATTATGGAACATAAATTATACTCGTCTTCTTTACTGGAATCGTTTCGGCACCCCTGATACTGTACTATCAAAATACGGAGATGAAAGAAGCGCATACTGGTACTGGTGGATTGATGAGGATTCGGAAGCCGATCTGCGGGATGCCATGGAGGAGGAAACTCCATTGCCCCAAAAGGAGCGGTCAATCGTTTTCGATGACCTGTTCAAGCCGTAGTGATAACAGATTTTATAAACTTAATAATATCAAATAATTATTAAGTTTATAAAATCTGCTATCATAGAGTTTCTCTGAAATACTCCCCAAATCCCCTTACCGCATTTCCAAGGAAAATTCTTTCCCGTCTCTGTGTTTCGGCATCCATTTTACTAAAAACTTCCAGGTTGGAATCCTTTTCAAGCAGTACATCAATAGATCGGTTTATAAAATCATCCCCGCCTTTCCGGAATTCTCCGGCAAGAATATCTTTCCATAGAAACAACTGTTCCCTGAATCTGTTTAAAAGTCTGTGAGAGCTTTCCGCTTTGCCAAAATGCGCGTAGTGGATAGGCTGATTATCCAGAGCCAGCAGCTTATCCACACTATTTATGAAAATATCGAAAAAAAATCTTGGCGGTGTGGCGGGACGCAGGTATTCTTCTCCATTTACCAGGAAATAATTACCAGCTGCTTCACCGGCAAAAAATAAATTTTTATAACAGAAGCTCAGATGATGAGCTGCGTGACCCGGTGTTTCTATTACCATAAAATTTTTTATATCTGTTTCTGTATGCGGGATTAACCTCTCCCTTGCAACCGGTCCTGGGGGGCCGAACATTTCGGCAATATCTCCGAGTACTTTACGACTTCCCTTCCAAAGATTTTCAGGTTCAACAATATGTTCTATACCCTTGGCATGGCAGACAGCCTTTGCCATTGGGAATTGCTCAAGTATATCAGCCAGGGCGCCGCAATGATCTATATGTATATGTGTAATAAAGATATAATCCAGCCTCTCTATTCCTTCGGAATGTAACGAATCTATAAGCCTTTGTGCCGAACTGGCAGGGCCGACATCGACAATAAAGGTTATATCATCCCTACCGATCCATGATCCTAAAAATGAATTAAAGCCCGGATCATCCTGCTTTATTTCAATCAATTTTGTCTTCATTATAATTTTAGTTTTCCTTACAAATTTCGACATCCTTCATATCACTTCAAAAGCACCTTACACTTTTTTTAACAAATAAACCTATCTGTGTTTATCTGTGTTTATCTGTGTGCATCTGTGTCCCATTGTTGTTTCAAAAGTGTCAACGGCAAATGAAGGATGCCCGAATTTCCTTATAAATTTTTTGGGATCAATTCTTGCTATCTATCTTCAGGCAGTATCATTCTATAAATTTTTTCCTGTTCATCCAGGATCTTCCTCAGAATCGTCATGTCCGTCAAAGGATTCATAAGCACAGATCGGAAAACAACAATCTCTTCCTTATGGCTGTTTCCGATGAGCAGAGTCGTCCTTGATACAAAACTCTTGCCGGCCTCCCTTTGCAGTATTTGAATTATCCGGGTAATCTCATTAAGGCGCTGGTTAATGGCCTTCCGCTGCTCATGATCTGCGCCATCAAGTTGCTGCTGGATACTTAATGGGCATATTCTGTAAGTTATTATGTTAAGTTGAGGTTCCGTTATCAACTGAAAGTCAGGCCGGTTTTTTATCTCTTGCGCAAATTTGACCGCTGTTTCTATGCTATGTTCAATAAGAAGCGCGTAACCTTGTGTACCCATTATCTTGAGAGCGCTGTCTAGTATTATGGAATTAGCTTCCCTTGATCCGGCAATCGATTTGATGCCCAGATCAACAGAGCCAGGCCGGTTTATGTAGTTTGAATGATAAGCGACTGCGTCCATGCGCACCGGATCTTTAAAATATACCATTCCGCATGTCATCGGCATATATAATTGTTTATGACCGTCTATTGTTATGGAGTCAGCAAGTTCAATGCCTTTTAGCAGGTGCCTGTATTTTTTAGACATAATTGTAGGGCCTCCCCATGCGGCATCAACGTGATAATGTATATTGTTCTCAGCGCAGATACTACCAAGCTCGTCAAGGGAATCTATGGTTCCGGTTTCGGTTGTGCCTGCAATGCCTACAATAGCCAGTATTTTGGTTTTTTGTTTTTTCTCTTTTTTGATATCCTTAATGATATTATTCAGACTATCGAGCTTTATTCTATTTTTTTCATCCACATCTACAGGAATAACATTTTTGTTGCCTATCCCAAGCAGTCCTCCGGCTTTTCTGAGAGAAAGATGCCCCAGTCTGGAGACCAGTACAACGCATCTCTCAATTCCGTAAGCATTATACGCAGCCAGGATACCCTCACTTTCAACACCTTCAAACCCCTCTTGGGCAGGGTCAAAAAGGTTGTCTCTGGCGACCCACAAAGCAGTAAGATTAGCCAGGGTGCCGTCCTCTACAAAACAGCCTAAAGTTGTATGTGTATTCTGGATATTTTCATCATAAAAAATCCCCTCTTTTTGATAAAGCAGACGGTGTATCTTTGCAAGAACCTGTTTTTCAAGGACCGAAACAATCTTTGAAGTTTCAAGTTTAGCCACATTCTGGTTAAGGGCGGTAACTATTGTTTTAAGATGTACCATAAAAAATGGTATGGCGGAAGTCATATGACCCACAAAATAGGGAGAAGCTATGTTGACTGCATGTGGTGCAATATTTTCAATAAGATCCGTTATGACATCATCAAGTTTTTTTTCGGGTTGTTCGTTCAGTATGGAACTTGTAAAACAATTTGCCATAGCCTTCAGGCTGAACTCGCGGGTGACTCCCACATGTTGATTTAAAAAATCATGTAATCCGAAAAGTATAGGCCGCATATATTTTACTAAAGTATTTCTGGAAGTTTCATTTTCGGGCCTTAGGAATACCCTTATAAGAGACGACCAGTCTGCTACTAATTTTTTTTTCTCTTTGTTTGGGCCTGTTTCTTTATTATGCATAATAAGATGTTACGATAATGTTCATCCTGAATAAGCCTTCAAAAGGTATGGTTATCAGAAAAATTATGAAGGAATAATTATAACAACAACCTGTAAAGCGCAACTTATTAATGAGATCGGGAAGTTATTTTGTTCACGTTCCTAACCCTTTACAGGCTTTTTGGTTAAAAAACCGAGACCCCACAGCATAACTCCTCCGCTCAAAGCCATAAGGCTGCTCATGAGAAAAAGGAATGACGAACCGGCTCTTTCGTACAAATAGCCGCTCAAAAAAAATCCAACCATCATTCCCAGGCCGTATGAAACGGCATTATTGACTGCCTGCCCGAAAGTTTTGTTGAAATCATCGGTTAACAGATCAATGTACAGAATACTTGCCATATGAAATGTGCCATAAGTTATGGCATGAAAAATTTGTGAAAAAAGGATGAGACCGGGCGACTCGGCGCAATAGAGGATAAACCATCTTAATGCCGCTGCAAAAAAAGAGAGGACAAGAACTTTTTCCAGAGTAAAACTTTTGAAAATCTTGTCGGAATTGATCATAACCAGCATCTCTGAAATTGAAGCCAGAGCCCAGGTTATTCCAATAAAAGTATTGCCGTATCCGAGGCGCTCAAGATGTATGGAAAAAAAACCATAATAAGCGCCGTGGCTCATCAGCATCAAAAAACCACAAAATAAAAAAAGTATGATTCGTCTGTTTATATTTCTTTTAAATATAGATCCGGATAAACTCTTTTGTATTGCAGTTTCGGGTATTTTTGTTGAGACCAAAGCTTGAATCAATGAGCCGGCCAGAATGAGAAGAATTATAATTTTTATTGGAAAATAATCTATCAGCACACCAAGAATAGTTGTTACTATAATAAAACTTATTGTGCCCCAGACCCTTATCTTGCCGTAACTCTTTTTTTCCCCGGCCAGTATATCCATCGTAAAGGCTTCCAGGAAAGATATCAGTGGGGTAAAGAAAACACCGTAACAGATCGTAATTAACAGCATTACCTTGAAATTATCCGTATACAGGTAGAATGCCCATATCCCGGCGCTTAAAAAATTGCATAGTATGTAAATAGGCCTTCTTGCGTTAAAACGGTCGGCAACTATGCCCCAAATTATGGGAAACAGTATCATTGTCAGGGATCTTACAGCTGATAAAATTCCGATTTCAAAGCCGCTTAAATTGATATGGTAACAATAAAGGTTAAAATAGGGTAAAGATATACCCATCACACCGAAATACAAAAAGTATTGTGAACCGATAATTATTTTTGAGATATTTTTTTTATCTTGAACCATGAATATTAAACATAAACGTGAACTGTTTCTTCTGAATTATATATTTTGATAGTACATAATGTAATTTATGGCATCGTATAATAAATCGCAATTTTTATTATTGAAAAAAAATTACCTATGGAATATTGATATCTAATCGGTGTAACCGTTCACGGTTGAAAAAAACAAAAAAATTTGAAATTTATAGCTAAAATGTTTCAATCATTAAGCTTCGATCATCCGTTACCATCTGGGTTCCCATGCAAAACTTGGGAACCTTTTACACAGAGCTTTGTAAAAACAAACTTTTGGTTTTTATTCTATAATTCGAGTAGAATTCGAGTTTTGCTATGTTTTTTAACCGTTAACGGTAAACCGACAACCGTGAACGGTTACAGTAAAGCATACTGCTCAAAAGGTAAGGAACAATGTTTGAATGATTCAAAACAAAAATAATATATCTATTAAATCCCTGATCGACAAGATCCCCGGGCGGGACATAGGCATTGACTGCGCCGGCCTGTCCGGGTCGGAAAAAGGTTATCTTGTTGCCAGATTGTACGAAAAGCTCAGATCGCCGATTGTTGTGCTTGTTGCTTCTCAAAAGGAAGCCGGGAAGTTTGTTGATGACCTTGATTTTTTTTTTAGTACCATCAAACCCCCGGTTATTCTTTTTCCGTCGTACAATATTCTTCCTTTTAAAGATATCGCTTACCATAATCAGACCGCTGCATTGCGTATCAGCACTCTTTATCGGCTGATCCATTATGATATTCCGCCGATCGTAATTACAACCCCCAGCGCTTTACTTCAGAAAATTATTCCGAAAAAGGAGCTTGGCGATTTTGCCGAACTTGTTATGGCGGGAGAAGAGTGTGATCGGGATTTTCTTATAGAAAACCTGGTTGCGGGAGGATATACACGCTCCGTTATTGTGGAGGAGCCCGGGGATTTTTGTGTAAGAGGCGGGATATTGGATCTCTTTTCGCCAGGTTATGATGATCCGGTAAGGATAGAATGGTTCGGAGATACAGTCGATTCTCTTAGATTCTTTTCAGCAGCAAGTCAGAGAAAGCTTAAGGAAATACAGGAAGCTGTGATACTGCCTGCCAGGGAAGTAATACTTAAAAAAGGATCTCTGACAAATCTGTTCAGGAGGATAAGGGAGCAGGCTGCTTCTCTTGATATTCCGGCAACTGTAGCCAAGGATATTATAGATAAGATCAGTAGAGAGGGTTTGTTTCAGGGTATTGAGAGTCTGGCTTCGATAATTTATAAGGAACTTGGCACTTTTTTTGATTATGTTCCTGAAAAAGCTCTTTTTGTTTTATCTGAGCCGGGCGAACTGGAAAAGAGCGCTGAAGAGTTCCGGGAACTTGTATCGAAAAATTATTTTGAAGCATCCGGTGAACAAAAATTTTGTGTGGCGCCGGAAAAAATTTATATGGGATGGGTAGAGGCCAGGGATTTCATTCTGAATAATAATCCCGTTAATTTGTCTATGCTTCCTGTTTCGGATTTTGAGCTGGATCAGGGTGAAGAGAAACGCCCTGTTGGTATAAAATGGGAAAGTTGGGATTTTGTAATAAAAGATAATACCTCCATGAGGTCTGAATTGAAAGATTGTCAGGGAAAAGATAATCTTCTCTTACCTCTTGCAAACTGGATCAAAGATAATCAGGCTGAAGGCAATGCCGTATTCATAGTTTGCAGCACAAAATCCCAGTCCGACAGGCTCACTGCTCTTATCAGTCCATACGGGCTTGAGCCGGCCATAATCGATAAACTGCCTGAGATAAAAAACGCGTGCGGCTCTTTTTATATTTGTATCGGCAGCCTTTCTTCGGGCTTTACATGGTCTTTTGAGTCTCTTGCAATAATTACGGAAGATGAAATTTTCGGCCCCAAGCGGCGTAGACGCAAAAAGGTTAAACCTTCGGTTAAAACAAAGCTCCTTGAATTTGCCGATTTAAAAACAGATGACCTGGTGGTTCATATCGAACACGGCATTGGTAGATATAAGGGCCTGGTCAAGTTGAAGATGCCGGGAACAACCAGTGACTTTCTGTTGATAGAATATAAAGATGACGACAAGCTTTATCTTCCCGTAGATAGAATGGGTATGGTAGATAAATACATGGGAGTGGAGGGTATTAATCCGCTTCTTGACAAGATGGGCGGAAAATCCTGGGATCGTGTCAAAAAGAAGGTCAAAAAGTCGGTTGAAAAAATAGCGGGAGAACTGCTTAAGATCTATTCTGAGCGCAAGGTGAAGAAGGGTTATGCTTTCTCTGGTGCAGACAGTCATTTCAGGGATTTTGAGGCCGGTTTTCCTTTTGAAGAGACCGAGGATCAATTGCAGGCCATTGAAGATGTTTTGAATAATATGGAGCAGGCTTCTCCCATGGACAGGCTGGTATGCGGCGATGTGGGATACGGAAAGACGGAGGTGGCGCTGCGCGCATCTTTTAAGGCTGTATGTGACGGTAAGCAGGTGGCTGTTCTGGTTCCCACAACGGTTCTTGCGGAACAGCATTTTAATACATTTTCAGATCGCTTCAATGATTATCCGGTTAAAATCGAATGCCTGAGCAGGTTCCGGTCCAAAAAAAAACAGCGTGAAATTGTTGATGGCCTTAAATCCGGAGAAGTGGATATTGTTATCGGCACTCACAGACTTGTTCAAAAGGATATCAGTTTTAAGGACCTTGGACTCTTTGTGCTTGATGAAGAGCAGCGTTTTGGAGTAAAACATAAAGAGAGGCTTAAGAAATTACGTAAAACAGTCGATGTTCTGGCCTTAACCGCAACTCCCATACCAAGAACCTTGCACATGTCGCTCATGGGTGTACGGGACATAAGTATTATTTCGACCCCCCCGGAGGAGAGGCATGGCATTATAACATATATTTGTAAATTTGATTTCAGAGTAATTGCCGATGCAATCCGGAAGGAGTTGAAAAGGGGAGGTCAAATTTTTTTTATTCATAATAATATTCATAGCATCTGGTCAATCTCGAAAAAAATAAAGGAGTTTGTTCCGGAAGTTAAACTTGATGTTGCCCACGGCCGCCTTCCGGAGAAGGATCTGGAGAGTGTAATGCTTGGTTTTATGAAAAGGGAGATTGATCTGCTGGTCTGCACAACTATTGTCGAATCCGGTCTCGACATACCTTCGGCTAATACAATGCTTGTAAACCGGGCTGATAGATTCGGGCTGGCCCAGATGTATCAGCTCAGGGGACGGGTGGGTCGTTCTGATGAACAGGCTTATGCGTATCTTTTTATACCTGATGAGAGCATTCTTTCCGTGAAGGCTCAGAAACGCCTAAAAATTTTGATGGAGCACAGTGATCTTGGTTCGGGTTTTCAGATTGCCATGAACGATCTGAAACTTCGTGGTGGCGGGACGATTCTAGGAGCTTCCCAGTCGGGCCATATTGCTGCGGTCGGTTATGATATGTTTCTTCAGCTCATGGAAAAGTCGGTTTCGGAGTTGAAAGGAGAAACCTTTGTTGAAGATCTTGATCCCGAGATTAATGTCAACATATCGTGTTATATTCCTGAGTCGTATATACAGGATATTGATTTGAGGCTGTCAACATATCGCCGACTGGTCAGGATGGATGATGTCGGGGAGATTGCCGAGTTCCGGAATGACATGAAAGACAGATTCGGCAAGCTGCCGGATGAAGTGACTAACCTTCTAATAAAGATCATCCTTAAGATCATGTCTGTTCAGGCTGGTGTCAGGCGTCTTGATCTGGCTGGTGAGAATCTTGTCCTCAATTTTTCTGAAGTTCATCAGGCCAACCCCCTCGGTATTATCGGTATG
>JAERRQ010000223.1 GCA_016735355.1 Desulfobacterales bacterium
ATCCGGATAATCCGTAACAAAATCTTTAAAATATTTCCTGTCCGATCCTCTAAATCCGTAAATGGACTGGTCCGGGTCGCCGATCACGCACAGATCCTTTTTCGGAGGAGAGAGCGCCTTTATTATCCGGTACTGCCCGTAGTTAAGGTCCTGATATTCATCCACAAAAATATATTGAAACCTGCTGCGATATTTTTCAAGCGCTGAACGATTGTTCTCTAAAAGCAGAGCGGTTTTTAATATAAGGTCTTCATAATCATATAAAGAGAGCAGGGACATGATCCGCTGATACTCTTTATATATTGCGACAAACTCGATTACATAATTTTCATCGATTATTTTATTAAGGGCGGACTCATCTTCCGGTCCGAGCAGCTTCTGTTTGGCGGATATGATTATATTCTCTATTTTGTTTTGATGGAGGGATATTTTACCTTTGCGGCGCTCCACACGCCTTATCGCCGTTCTTATGATATGACTTCGGTCGAGATCGTCTATTACGCAAATATCGCTGTTTTTTTCCTGCTCATCAAGAATTAAATAGCACAGGGAATGTAAAGTTGAACATAAAGGAAGGCTGGAACCATTGCCTGACATGAGCAATAATCTATCCCTCATCTCTCCGGCTGCTTTGACTGTAAAGGTGACAGCCAGAATATTTTCAGGCGGCACATGTTCTGTTTTTATAATATGAGCTATCCTGCCGGTAATAGTCCGGGTCTTGCCTGTTCCAGGACCGGCCACAATCATCATGGGGCCGCTTTTATGGAGAACCGCTTTTTCCTGTTCTTCATTAAGCGCTTCAAGAACGCGGGAACCTGGTGAATCGACAACAGCTTCAGGACGGTTCTTTTTAACAGCCGCAGGTTTTTTTTTACGCAAGGTTTCCGGGGAGACTTTTTTTTTGAGCTTAATTTTTTTTACAGCCCTTTTTTTTGAAACTTCTTTTTTTGAAACTTCAGGAATGCTGAAGAGGGTTTTCTGGCCAAGAAGCTCCTCCCGTTCCGAATCGGTAAAAATTTTAATAACTCCGTATTCCCCGTCATATCCCGGAACAACATGCATCTCTTTGGACCGCATGCGCCGGACGGCCTCGCCCAGAAGGGGGATGCCGGCCTTTTCAATATCAGCAATTTTCAGATCATGGAGTATGGAAAATTCACTGCCCAGCCTGGCAAGCGCGGAATCATAATATTTTGCAATTTTTTTTGATTGCGGGCCAACACGGAATATTTCGGAAAGAATGTTAACAAGCGGCGCTATGCTGTAAAAAGGATGGGTGTGCCCGGGTTTTTCTCCGGCAGGTCTTCCGGCAAGCTCCTCCACCCGGTACAGAACTCCCAATGTCAACGGCTTTCCGCAGACCGGACAGATTCCGTCTGCTGCAATAGTTTCATGAGGCTTGAAGCAGATACCGCATTTGCGATGCCCGTCCAGGTGGTATTTACCTTCCTCCGGATAGAATTCAAAGGTTCCCAGAAAGGACTTCGGGTCGCCCGATTCCAGGGTGGTTTTTATGCCCGCAAAACTCAAATCCGTATTAAACAGGTTGGACTCCCGGCCCAGTTTCATGGGTGAATGTGCGTCTGAATTCGACACAAGGGTTAACCCGTCGAGATCCTTGACCCGCCAGTTCATTAAAGGATCTGAAGAAAGGCCTGTTTCGACTGCGAATATGTTTGAAGAGAGATCTTCAAAACATTCCTCAATTGCATCAAAACCCGATTTGGAACCAAACAGGGAAAACCAGGGCGTCCAGATATGGGCCGGAATAAGAAATCCGTCATTTGTGGTTTCCAGTAGAATTTCAAGCAGATCCCTTGAATCGAGTCCCAGGATCGGTCTGCCGTCCGACTTTATATTGCCTATCTTGTCCAGGCGGGAGTTAAACTTGTCGGCCGCATCAAGATCAGGCAGGAAAACCAGGTTATGATTTTTACGGGTTCGCCCGTTTTTTTTATAAATAGAACTTATTTCGGATTCCAGAATAAAGCGCACCATGCCCCGGCAGGCCGGGGGAACCTGCTGATCGCACTTTTCAGCCAGATCCGTTTTTAACTTGAAGAGCCCCTTTTCAGCAGGAACAAGTTTTTCTTTAATTTCGGCTATCCAGCCCGGATGGGTGGCATCTCCGGTTGCTACAACCTGAATCCCTTTTAACTGGGCGGCTATATACAGGTGCTCAAGATCAAGATTTTTGGCGGTGGCCATGGAAAATTTTGAATGTATATGCAGATCCGCTATAAATTTCATCCGTTTTTTCCATTTTGAATTTCAACCGACAGGATATACTCCTTTACCCCGCCGACAGTAGAACCGAAAACCCTGTTGCCCAACATTATCACATGCGCATTATCTTTGTTCCCACAAATTTTTGCGAATTCAGGACCGATTATGGATAACGGTTCTACGGCGTCTTTGGAACTGCTTAAAGCTGCTACATATTGATCAAGACGCTCTTTCAGGATACTGAAATAATCTATCTCTTTTCCTGTTACAGAAGATGCGGTAAGCGATAAATCAACCGAAAACCGGTTAACAGCATTCCAGAAAGCCTCAGCCAGTTCATTTTTATGCGAACTGACGGAAAGGAAAAAAGATATTCCCCATCCGACACTGATTATCTTTAATATCTGCACCTCATATTCTATTGTAACGAGATTGAGCTCTTTTTCGGCAGGAAGCAGTTTTAGAAACTCTTTCAGATCATCACGGTTAATAGCAAAATTTACCAGGCGCTCTTTTGCATCATCCATACTTACTTGCTGTTTAATGGGAGAAATCATGGTTAAAAAACTTTTCAAGTTTAAGGTTTTTAAAATCTATTATTATAATCATAACAATATTTTTTTATCTTTAAAACAGATTTTTATTTTTTTTAACCAGCCGGGAAGACTGCATCAAAGTTTCAGTTTTTTTCTTGACAACTTATTTTGTTTGGTTTAACTAACAAAATAAGTTATTCCGAACGAAAAAAGGATAAAGATTTTTACCCAATCTGTCTGCAACAATGAGCCTTCCCGGGTTTATTGATAAAAAAACAGGAGGTATAATGAGCACAAATTTTAAAATTATTTCAAAGCAGGACGGTGGTGGCCTTCATATTGACATGCTTGGAGATTTCGATGGAAGTTCAGCATGCGAACTTGCGAATATAATAAAGATGAAATATCCCGGAGCAGGACAGATCTTTATCAATATCAGGAACCTTTCCATGATTAATCAGTTCGGAAGCATAGTAATGGAAAATCTTATAGCGGTTCAGGGCCTGCCGGTCGATTCCATGGTATTTATCGGAGCGGCTGAAACCATACGCGGGCAATCCGGATGTGCTTTATTGAATACCAATGGGCATAATTGCGGCAGGTGCAACGGCAATTGCGACAGGTGCCAGGGCAATTGCCGACAAGGCTCTTCAGAAATATGAAAGATTAATAAGAAATGTGGATAAAATCAAGGTGAATTAAAATGACCAGAAAAAAACTTGAAATTTTTGTAAAAGATCAGTTTGGGATGAATCTCTATAAATTTATAAAACATAACTGTGAAGATGAATCATTATTTGATTGCGAGATTGCAGATCTCTTAAGGGTAAGTTCATCATTTATTGCGAAGCTAAGGAAATCCTATGGTTTAAAAAAAAGCGATGGTTTTCGTAGACGTTTTGAACGCAGGTACGGCAAGGGGGCCGTCAGCCGGTTTAAAAAATTGATCAAAATGGATGATATGACTTTGACCGATGTATCCAAAATTTTCGGTTTTTCAAGGGAAAATGCCAGGATTATTTATAAAAAGATTTACAAACATCCTTATACTGCCAGGTATAAGAAAAAAGCAGATAAGAGAAGAAAAAGAGAAGCACTGATCCGGGAACGCGCTATGAGATCACTGCCGATTTCCAGAACCGTAGAAAAAATGAAACAAATGGGATTCCGCCCTTCTCTTGTAAGGGAAGGGAAGGCTTACAGGATAAGGTTGAATGGTTTTAAAATAGTACATAAACGTACTGTAAGTCCTGTTATGATAGGAAAAAAGCTATATTATCGCGTCAATACGGATATAGCCGCGAATAAAGACAATGATTTTTTTATCTGCCGCTGCGGAGATACCAAACAATCAATACATTATGTAATTCCCAAAGATGTCGCCCCTAAATATACCGTTTCATTAGCCCCCTTTTCAAACATTAAGGAAAGCAAGTATGCAAAGTACAAAGAGGCCTGGCATCTGCTGGTATAGATCTTAAAGTCTATATAAGGAACGGGGAGGATGCCTTGCATCATTCCCCCTTTTTTTTGCTTTCTATATTCAATTTTATAGGGTATGAAGTTTTCAAAGAATGTTGACGAAACAAGGAGAATGCCCAGCCTTCGGGCGGATATAATAATATGAAACCTGAAAAAGGAACAATGGTAGAGTTGACTGAAGACGAAATTGACCTTGCCGGAGCAATGGAAAAATTAAAAAGCCCGAAAAACGGGGCGATTGCATCCTACTTCGGCAGTGTTCGCAATACTTCAAAAGGAAAAAATACAGCCAGCTTAACATATCCCGGGGAAGGATCGTCCCGGGTATTAGAAAAAATGAAAGAACTCAGAAAAAACGCATTGAATAAATACGACATTCGGGATGCGGTGATGATCCAGAGAATCGGGTCCTTAAAACCGGGAGATAATATTCTTTTCGTAGGAATAAGCGCTGCAACACGAACCCCGGCCTTTGAGGCCTGCAGTTACATAATAGACAGGATCAAGGCAGAGGTTCATCCAGGGTGGAAAAAGGAAATGTTTCAAAACAGTATCGACCGAATATAACCCTATTGAACGAGCGACAAATGAAGCAGATTATGACTTTCCAGAATATATGTCTGTGGCCTGCTTTATTATTTTGTCAAACAGTTCCTGAACAGTGGGAATGTCGTGGATTAGTCCCACGCCCTGCCCGCAGGATATGATGCCTGCGTCCAGATCTCCCTGGTCGTACATCTGCTTTGCCTTTTCCCCTGAAACAATATCCAGGATCTCCGGTAATTCTGCTCCTTTTGTTTCAATCTCGGCGCATTTTTTTGCTGCTTTTGTTGAGAGTACCCTGTGGGTAGCATTGATTGAACGCATGATAAGCATTGTGTCCAGCTCCGAGGCGTCCAGCAGGGCCTGTTTAAGGTTGTCATGGATGGGACATTCTTTTGTTGTAAGAAGACGTGTGCCGATGATAACACCTTCGGCTCCCAGGGCCATAACCGCTGCAAAACCGCGTCCGTCAGATACGCCGCCGCCGCCTATTACCGGCAGGTTCACCGCGTCCACAACAGCGGGAACCAGCACCAGCGTCCCTATATCCAGCCTGCCGGTCGCCCCGCCGTTTTCATAACCGACCACTGTTATGATATCGGCTCCCATAGACTGTACCTTCAGCGCATAGCGGATACCTACACACTTATGCATCCATATAATTCCTGCCTTTTTGAAGCGGCTGCATAAATCGGCAGGAGCCGAATGCCCTGATGTTTCTACTATGTTAACTTTTTTTTCTATCAGTATATCGATATATTCGTTATTATCAATGGCGCGCATTGAAGGAAAAAGGTTAATATTAACAGCAAACGGTTTATCGGTTAATTCCTTGATCCGGTCAACAGCTTCGGCAAATTCGTCTTTTGTCTGATAAATGGCTGAGGCCAGTATGCCTAAACCACCTGCATTCGATATTGCAGCTACCAGCTCAGGCGTTGTAATCCACATCATGGTTCCGCCGACTATCGGATATTTTATTCCCAGTTTTTTTGTTATTTTTGTTTCAAACATGATTCTCCTGTTATATGTAAAATTACATTGCCCCGTCCCTGAAATCTAAGAAGTATGCCGCCATACAAACAAGCCTTCTCCCTGGGGAACTAAACTGCCCGCATTACGCAGATAATTTATGGATATGTATGGATGCGGGAAATCAAATGTTTTTGAAAGTTTAATTAAGGCGGATAATTTAAAAGGCTCTTCGAGCTGGTCTGCGTAAAGACGATGGCAATGCCGATTATGGACATGATCCAGCCGTTATAGGCGGAAATCGCTTCAATACCGTACAATGAAAATCTCCTTATTGTAAGGTCTTTTTATGAAATTAACACATTTTACTTTTACTAACCAGCCGCTTGCTTGTCAAGAGGTGGGCTTCCAAAATAACCGTTTGACATTACTGCTATTCATTAGCTATAAATTTTTATATAAATATCAGATAATATGGAAAAAATATTTTTTAGCAAGCAAAAGGGTGGGCCGGTATATGGGTAATACCATCAGGTTTTTGAAATGGCTGGGGGTAGTGGTCGTAATTATTATGATTTTCGCCGCTGTGGGTTACGCATTGCCTTTCAATGGCAGCAGCATCTTTCCTGCCTCAATTGCCGTGGTCGGTGTTTTTTTCGTTATCGGGTACCTTATATTTCGAGATATTACTGACCGTAAACAGACCGAGCAGATCTTACAGCAGCGGGAGCGATACCTGACGGCGTTAAATAAAGCAGGATCAGTTCTGCTGGCAACCGGCCGGGAAGTTCCCTGTCAGG
>JAERRQ010000338.1 GCA_016735355.1 Desulfobacterales bacterium
ATTCATCCGCCACCCACAAATCTGATAAGTTCGAGTTCGTCACCGTTTGCAAGAATTGTCTGCTTATATTGATTTTTATGTAACAGCTCCCTGTTAAGCTCCACAATCAAATTTTCCGCCGGAAGCTCCAGCATCAAAAGAAGAGACAAAATATCCAATGGGTTATCAAGCAGACGCTCTTCACCATTCAGCTTTATTTTTATCTCCATACTATCCTTCCAGGTAACCGTTCACGGTTTACAGTTATCAGTTCACGGTTGAAAAAACCAAAAAAATTTGAAATTTATAGCTAAAATGTTTCAATCATTAAGCTTCGATCATCCGTTACCATCTGGGTTCCCATGCAAAACTTGGGAACCTTTTACACAGAGCCTTGTAAAAGTAAACTTTTGGTTCCCAGTTTAGAATTCGAGTTTTGCTATGTTTTTTAACTGTTAACTGTAAACCGACAACCGTGAACGGTTACTAATCGGTTTTATTAATTGCACAATCAAAATCTGGAGGAATTTGTTATGTCTGATAAAGTTTTAATCTTTGGCAAGAACAATTGACCTTTCACCATAGCGGCTCGTGAAGCTTATGCAAAAAAAAATAAGGATTTGGAATATATTGATGTACTCTCCGATCCCGAGAAACTAAGCAGTATGATGAAACATTCCAATGGAATGCGTAAAGTGCCGATTATCGTTGAAGGAGATAAGGTCTCTATAGGCTTTCATGGAAGGTCATGAGGCGTATGACAAGATCAGCTGTATGCTGATCCTAAAAGTCTCAATGTGAATTCATGGAAAAACAATATCTGATTGATGATTTTAAAGCCGGCGAGGCCTGGCGTCTGTTCAGGATTATGGGAGAGTTTGTCGAGGGGGTTGAAGCTCTGCATGATCTTGGGCCGGCGGTCAGTATCTTCGGATCGGCAAGAACAGCCCCTGATGACCCTTTTTATAAAATGGCCGAAAAGATCGCAACGCTTTTCGTCCAAAACGATTTTGCAGTAATAACCGGCGGCGGCGGCGGGATCATGGAGGCGGCCAACAAAGGAGCCTCTGAAGCAGGGGGAGTTTCCATAGGGATGAATATAATCCTTCCCTATGAGCAGGAACCAAATGTATATTCCAACAAAAAAATAGATTTCAACTATTTTTTTATACGCAAGGTGATGTTTGTTAAATATGCCATGGCATATATTATTTTGCCGGGCGGGTTTGGTACCCTGGATGAGTTGTTTGAGGCTGTCACTCTTATTCAAACCCGCCGCATACGACCTCTTCCCGTAATTCTGGTAGGCTCTGATTATTGGTCCGGCCTGCTGGAATGGATTAAGGCCAGGTTAAAGGATGAAAAAAGGATATCACCGGAAGACCTGGAAATTATTCAGGTCATGGATGAACCTGAAGAAATTGTAAAAGCAGTGCGGAAAATTGTTATAATTTAGGCCTCCCTCCCTGCTCCAGAAGTCTTTTCGCATTAAGCCCGCAGATTTTGTCGATATCATTTTGGGAAAGCCCGGTATTTTCAAGCTCCTTAAAGTATCTTGCAGGTTTAATAAGCGGAAAATCGCTTCCGAACAGTATTTTGTCTATCCCCGCAAGCTTTTTTGCATACTTGTATATATCGATATCATAAAGAAAAGGAGAGGCGGCTGTGTCAAAATATACATTTTCCAGGCTCTCCTTAACCTCTTTTTTAAGAGTACTAAAGAAAAATATGCCCCCGCCCCAGTGCGCCAATACGATTATGTTTTCAGGATATCTTCTCACCATGCTGTATATCTGCTTTAAGGTATTAGAAGTTTTTCCCGGATATTTATGGCCCACAGGCTCATTTGTATGAATTAAAACCGGCAGATTTTTTTTTAAACAGATTTCCATAACCGGTTCCAGCCTTTCAATAGATTCCCGGTCTATTCCTGAACCATAAAATGCAAGTTCGCCGATTCCCGCAAGGCCCCCCTCAATACATCGTTCCGCTTCTACAGCGGACCCATCGTCAATAACGTCAAAGCAGCCGAAACCGGCAAGCCTGCCCGGGTATCGTTCAACAGCTTCCATAATGTAATCATTATGCATTTTATATACTTCCGGATTCTTCCACGGGAATCCGAATACCACCGAGAAATCGACTCCCTGTTCATCCATTGTTTCAACAATTTCTGCCGCTCCGGAAATTTTGGACTTTGGCGAATCATATAAAAGAGTGAATTCAGGTTCGCTATGGAAGTATTTTTCTCTGTTGTCACGAATTTTACCGGGAAAAATGTGCGTGTGAAAATCTATTTTCATTATCATCTCCTTGAGGATTACATGAACGGAAAATTATTTCCCATAATAGGTAGATTATTATACATTATTGTGTAGTTTACTTCTTGACAGTCAGCTTGAGTTGTATTATTTTTTTAGCATAACTACCTGAAATTATACTAAAATAGTTTATTGCTCGATGGTGGCATAGCCCTTGCTATTCTAAACAGATAAGAAAGTTTGTAGCACCATTGATAACACTTAATAATATAAAACAGGGAAAGCATTAAAATGAAAAAGTTTTTATTTTTTTTATATATCTTTTTAACGGTTCCAGGCATTATAGGAATCTCTGGCGGTTTTTCCTATATTGATAAATATGTTTCTGTATCCGAACCAATGTTAATGTTAACCATAGGTTTAAGCTTGATTTTTCTAGCAGGAACCAAAAGAAAAAAAAAGAATTAACACATATATAGGATTACATAATGAATAAAAGATTTATTATAAACAGACTCATTTCAGTCCTGAATTGCTGGGCTTCTATTTTTATTGTTGCCGGCATTCTTGTCTTTCCCGAAAAAA
>JAERRQ010000330.1 GCA_016735355.1 Desulfobacterales bacterium
TATAAGCATCTCCGCCGCCGGTAGCCTCCGCAGCGAGATTGCGCCTGGAGATTTCTCGGTTCCAGGTCAGTATTTTGATATGACCAAAGGTATTCGCAAGGCGAGTTTTTTCGGCAACGGCATGTCCGCCCATGTTTCCACGGCAGAGCCGGCCTGCCCTGTATTGACAGAGGCGATTAAAAATGCCGGCGAAAAAATGAAAGAGCCGGTTCATACCGGAGTGGTGTATGCCTGTGTGGAGGGCCCGCGGTTGGGGACTGTGGCGGAGAGTAATTTCCTAAGAAATGCCGCATCCTGCGATATTGTCGGTATGACTAATTTACCCGAAGCATTCCTGGCCAGGGAAGCCCAAATATGTTATGCATCCATTGTCATCGCCACTGATTATGACTGCTGGCTTGATGATCCCTTAAAACATGTTTCAGTTGCAAAAGTAATTGAGCTGTATGAATCCCGCCTTGGAAAGGTGATTCATTTATTGAAATTATTTATTCAGGAACTTCCCCCCGTAAAACCGCACCTCTGCCGTGAAAGCCTTAAAGATGCCATGCTTACCCCTGCAGACGGGCTGCCGGATGATCAAAAACTTATTTTTGATGTTCTTCAAAGATAGATTTTATCCGGTTGCTTTTCATTTCAACAGATAAGCATATTTCCTCACAATCGACTCAATTTCAAGTTGAACCTCAGTAATAATATATCCATATAAATCAATATTTGTTTACATATTGTAAAAAAAGGCGACACATTATTTTCTTATTTTTAATTTAACAGAAAAATTCGTTCAATTAATAATAAATTATTTTAAATAGTTAATTCACAAAAGGTATCTATACTGTTTTGGCATATTTTTTGCGCTATCAATTAAGTATATTTCTTTGGCTCGTTTAACCAGTGCTATTCACGGATGAAAAAAATCAAATTTTACAATAATATAAGGGGGTGAATCAATCATGTTAGTGAAAAACTGGATGAACAGAAAGCCGGTTACAATTAATGCGAATTCTACCGTTCAGGATGCAGTGGGATTGATGCTTAAAAATGAACTCCATTTACTCCCTGTTTTGGAAAATGACTTGCTGGTAGGGGTTGTAACAGACAGAAATCTTAGAGAGGTATCTGTGCATGATCGTGATATACAGCCGGCAGATGATCCGGACGATAAATTTTCAAGGATTAAAATCAAAGAAATTATGACGGCGGAGCCTGTTTCCATTCCATTGGATTATACCATTCAAGAAGCCGCGGAAGTATTCCTGGTTAATAAAATATCGGGAGCGCCGGTTCTTAATGATAAAAAAGAGATGGTCGGCCTCATCACCCAGGCGGCTATTTTCAGAGCAATGATTTTATTTACAGGCACGGGAGATAAAGGAATTCGTTTTGCCGTCGATCAGGTTAATTTTTCCGGATGTGTAAAAGAGATAACCGACCTTGTCAGGGATCATGGGGGTCGTGTTAATAGTGTAATGACATCAGTCAAACAGGCCAAAGAAGGCCATATAAGAATTTATATTACCGCATATAATATTGACGCCCCCAGACTTCGGAAGCTTAAAAAAATTCTGGAAGAAACAAGCACTCTGCTTTATATGATGGATAACTATGGCGACGAGAGAACTATTTACTAGGCTTTTTTATTTATCAAAAAGTAAGGAAAAAAAATTATGAGTGTAGAAAATATAGACAGGATGTTTCAACCGGAATCTGTCGCTGTGGTAGGCGCCAGCGAGAGACCTGGTAGTATCGGAAATGCACTCATGGGGAATTTAATTAAAAGCGAATTTCCAGGAACTGTTTATCCTGTCAATCCGAATCATAAAACAATCTGGAAGCATCCCGCCTACCCATCAGTTCAGGATATTAAAGCATCAATAGATCTTGTTATAATTTCTACCCCGATTGTTACAGCGCCGCAAATTGTGAGGGACTGCGTAGACTCGGAGGCAGGGGGTGTGGTTATTATTTCGGCCGGTGGGAAAGAAATCGGGACCAGTGGCAAAAAAATAGAAGCCGCCATAAAAAAAGAGATAAAAAACAGCGGGCTTCGTGTTATCGGCCCTAATTGTCTTGGAATAGTCTGCGGTAAAGCGGCCTTGAATGCCAGCTTTGCAAGGCGCATGCCTTTGAAAGGCAAGATGGCATTTATTTCTCAGAGCGGCGCTATCTGTACCTCAATCCTCGACCTTTCAATCAAGGAACAGTTTGGATTCAGCTATTTTATAAGCTTGGGTTCCATGCTGGATGTCGATTTTGGAGATATGATTGATTACCTGGGCGGTGATCCTGAGGTCAGCAGTATCGTAATGTATATTGAAGGCCTTAACCGTTTCAGGAATTTTATGAGCGCTGCGCGCGCTGTATCGCGTGTTAAGCCGATTATCGCTCTCAAATCAGGACGCACACGGGCCGGCGCAAAAGCCGCAGCATCGCATACCGGTTCCATGGCCGGGGAGGATGCTGCTTATGATGCTGCCTTCCGGCGTGCTGGTATTGTAAGGGTTAAAACCTTTGAGGAATTATTCGATTGTGCCGAATTGCTTGCCAAACAACCCCGGCCCAAGGGTTCGAGCCTGGCTGTAATTACCAATGCGGGCGGTCCCGGGGTAATGGCCGCCGACGCTCTTGCGGATTACGGGATTGAACCTGCCGCTTTGCTTCCCGAAACTGCTATAAAACTCGAAGCAATCCTGCCATCATACTGGAATTGCGGAAACCCGATTGATATTTTAGGTGATGCCTCAGCGGAAAGATATAAAAAGGTTGTGGAGATATGTTTAAATGCCCGGGAGATCAACGGCCTGTTAATCATGCTTTCTCCTGTGGCTCAGGTCGATTCTACAGATATTGCCGAATCAATTATTGATGTTTTGGGAGGGAAAAAATTTCCGGTTATAACTTCATGGATAGGCGGGGTTGATGTGGAGGCCGGCCGGAAAGTTTTTAACAAAGCCGGTATCCCAACTTTTGACACACCGGAGAGGGCGATAAGAGCCTTTATGGATCTTGATCTATATGTAAAAAATATTGAACTACTACAGGAGATACCATCCAAATTTCCAAAAAAACTGAAATTTGACCGTAAAAAGGCAAGCGAACTGGTTAATAATAAACTCGAAGCAGGAGAGATTACTCTTACGGAAATTGACTCCAAAGCACTCCTTGCTGCATATGGAATTCCTGTTAATTCCGCCATAAAAGCCCTGTCCGCAAAAGAAGCTGCTGACAAAGCCGAAGTAACCGGATTTCCTGTTGTTATGAAAATCAATTCAAAAGATATAAGTCACAAAACCGATGCCGGGGGGGTAGTTTTAAATATAAAAAACAGGGCTGAAGCCATGGATTCGTTTGCCAATATTATTTGCAATGCAGAGCAATATAACCCTGAAGCCGTAATTGAAGGGGTGACGATACAGCCTATGATTAACGATGTTGACTATGAACTTATTCTGGGCGCAAAAAAAGACCATGATTTCGGACCGGTTATCCTTTTCGGCATGGGAGGCACCCTGACAGAGGTTATTAAAGATATAGCCATTGCACTGCCTCCCCTCAATCGACTGCTGGCCGAAAGACTTATGCAACAGACCAAAGTCTATTCCGTTCTGAAAGGCTTCAGGAATCATCATCCTGCCAATCTGGTTTTTATTGAGGAAATTCTTATCCGTTTATCTCAAATGGTTACAGACATTGCCGAGATTGAGGAACTCGATATAAATCCCCTTATTGTTAAACAAGGAAAAATCTGCGCTGTTGATGCTCGTGTTATTTTGAAACCTGCGGATATCCCGGCTCCGCTTCATCTGGTTATAAGTCCATATCCCAATCAGCATGAGGAGACTATTGCGCATGCCAAGCTTGGCGAGCTGTTAATAAGACCTATAAGACCCGATGATGCTCCGTTGCTTGAAAACCTTTTTAATACCCTCTCTCCCCAGAGTGTGTACTATCGGTTTTTCGGATACCTGAAGCGTCTTCCTCACAGCATGCTGGCAAGGTTTACCCAGATAGATTATGACAGGGAAATAGCTCTTGTAGCACTCAGTGATACGGAAGACGGTGAAATGATGCTGGGAGTCGTCCGGGTAATTACCCAAATTAATCGCAAGAATGCTGAATTTGCCGTTTTGGTGGGAGATCCCTGGCAGGGCCAGGGGATAGGAGCGGAACTGCTCAAACGCTGCCTTGCAATTGCCGGAGAACATGGGATAGAAAAGGTCTGGGGCATGGTGCTTTATGAAAATACCCAGATGTTGTCGTTAAGCAAAAAAATGGGCTTTACAATAAAAAAGAATCCCGAGGCTGGTGTTTATGAATTAAACCTGGAAATAGGGAAGGCTAAACCATAGCCTTTTTCGTCTAAATAATTTTTAAAGGCAACTTAATAAAAAGGAGGGCATTTATGACAATACATACTAAAGTAATGAACTATGTTCCCGGAACTTATCCAAAGAGGAAACCAAAAGCTTCTATTTTGACTGATTATTATATGAAGGAATGGGACAAGGACCGGAGCGAGCTGAAAGCAAAAGAAGACAAAAAAATGCCCCCCTGCATCTGTTTTTCTCGGAAAATAGGTGTCGGTGCACTGGAAATAGCGGATTTATTGGCTGAAAAAACAGGCTATCCTGTTTTGGAACGTGAAATTATTGAGCACATGGCCGATGATGCAGATTTGAACAAAAAAACCATTACCTTTTTTGATGAACACTATCCCGGAAAATTGAAAGAGCTGGCCGCTTTTCTTTTTGCTGAAAAATCATATATTATGAGTGATTATGTGAGAAATCTTTTTAGAACCATACTATCACTTGCTGATATCGAGTCTTCTATTTTCGTAGGACATGGAACCCACCTCATACTGCCCAGAGATCGGGTTATGGCGGTCAGGTTGATCTGCTCAAGAGAGTATAGGCGCCTGCGTCTGGCTGCTATGCTTGATGTGGATGACAAGCATGTAGAAGGCAAGCTGGATGAGATAGATAAAGAGCAAAGGGTGTTTTTTAAAAAAGTTTTTCATAAACAGGATGCCTCGCCCTATGAGTTCGATCTATGCATTAACTGCGATTATATTAAAAACCCCCAATCGGCTGCAGATGTAATTTATACTGCTTTTATGGAAAAATTTGCTTCTGATTTAAATGGTTAAAATTTTTGCATGAACCGTAAATTGAATATATCTTTGAATCGCATCTAAAAAAAGGAGTACTTATATGGATAAGCTTGACCATATTCTGGTGCCATTGGACGGGTCGGAACTTTCCGAGAAAGCTTTGGCCGCCGCATATACCCTTGCGGGCATGAGCAATGCGGAAATAACCCTGCTGAGAGTATTACGCCCGGTTGAAGAAGTTATAAAAATTGATGAGCAGCATGCCATTTATGTGGATCAGCAGATAGAGTTTAAAACCAGACGCGCAAAAAAATATTTAAAAGCAATACGCAATCATGCTGAAAAAAGATCATTCAAGATTAATATAGTTGTTGAAATGGGGGATGCAGCGGAGATCATAATAAATTTTGCTCGTAAAAATTCTATAGATTTGATTGTAATGTCTACCCATGGTCGTTCCGGCTTGAAACGATGGGTTTACGGCAGTGTGGCGGGCAAAATTTTAAGTGGCGCTTATAATCCCGTTTTATTGATAAGGTCATATCCGGAAAAAGAGGGAGAGGAATAATTTTGTTTTGTTAACCGGCGTTTATTCTGGCTTCGGTTATGCTCTTTTTGATTGAATTTTACTTCAAGAGAAGGTATATAAAAAAGAATTTGGGCATTAATGAAGGATGCCGAATTTTACAATTTTAATCCGTTAAAAAATACATTGTTAAGAATTGTGCAGGGAAAAAATTAACCATAAAAATATAATGGAATAGATTATTAAAAACAAATCTGAAAGCATGAAACCCCATAAAAAATCCGATAATGTTTATTACCAGTCGCTTGGCAGAAAAGTGATTTTTCAAATCACCATAATGTCACTCATCCCGATTTTTATAGTCAGTTGTATTATTCTTGTTCAGTTTCAGAAAGCAAATCATAAGAAAGTTCACGCCCATTTAGTAGAGCTTGTATTAAAGCATAAACAGAATATAGATGGTTTTTTAACGGAAAAATTGAATAATATCCAAGTGGTATCAAAGTTATTCTCATATGTTGAGTTAGGCAATGAATCATTTTTGGAGAATAAACTGGCCGTGCTGCGCCAGGGATTTGATGGAGTCTTTGTGGATCTGGGAGTGATTGATGATCAGGGCCTTCAGGTTGCTTATGCCGGTCCCTTTAAGCTGCTGAAAGCCGATTATTCAAAAGCTGAATGGTTTACAACTGCTATTCAAAATCGATATTTTATCAGCGATGTTTTTTTAGGTCTGCGTGAGCATCCCCATTTTATCATTACCGTCAGGCAGAATTGGAAAGGCCGGTACTGGATTCTGAGGGCCACCATCGATTTTAACGCATTCAACTCATTAGTGGAAAACCTTCGCATCGGCAAAACAGGATTCGCCTTTATAATTAATAAAAAAGGAGATTTTCAGACAAAGTCATTTTTCGACTCTATAGCCAGTAAGGAAAACATTTTAAATTTTTTAAAATGTTGCGTGAAGAGCGAAAGGAAAGAGTATGTTTTTGAGAGAACCGATGATTCAGGCACTGACAAAATATATGTGGCATCATTTCTCAAAAATGGCGACTGGATTCTGTTGTATCAGCAGAACGCGCGGGATGCTTTTTCTGACTTTAACCACGCCCGAAATATAGCTGTAATGTTAATATTGGTAACTGTTCTATGCGTTATTCTTTATGCCGTTCTGTTCTCAAAAAATGTGATCCGACGTATTAGGAAATCCGACACTGAAAGTAAGGCAATGAACGAGCAGGTAATAGAGACCGGCAAACTGGCAACTGTAGGTGAATTGGCGGCCGGGATTGCCCATGAAATCAACAACCCGGTTGCCATTATGGTTGAAGAAGCGGGCTGGATAGAAGATCTGCTGGAGGAAGAGGAATTTGAAGAATCCGAGAATTTCGATGAATTTCAAAGGGCTCTGAAACAGATCAATACCCAGGGAAAACGCTGCAAGGCGATAACCCATAAATTATTGAGTTTTGCAAGAAAGACCGATAGCAGAATTACCGAGATGCAGATAAATGACCTCCTTGAAGATATGGTTGCGCTTTCAGCGCAAAGAGCTAAATACAGCAATGTTGAAATCATTACGACTTTTGATAATGAACTGCCGGAGATACGTTTGTCCCATTCGGAAATGCAGCAGGTATTTCTTAATCTGATAAATAACGCCCTTGATGCCATGGAGGATAAGGGCGGAATTCTCAATATAGAGAGCAGGCTGGCAGACGATTATATTGAGATAAAAATTGCGGATAATGGTACCGGAATTCCAGCCGCCAATCTTTCAAGAATATTTGATCCTTTTTTTACAACCAAACCGGTCGGCAAAGGAACCGGCCTGGGGCTTTCTATTTGTTACGGCATTATAAAAAAGATGGGCGGTGACATAGAAGCTGAGAGCTTAATCGATATGGGAACAACATTTAAGATTAAATTACCTTGTAACAAAAAAACAGTTGTATAGATGGAAAAAATGATGTCAGAGAATACAGCAAAAAAAAATCAGACTGATTCGGAAAAATCCGGCAACCCTGAACCGATCAGGCTTCTCCTGGTGGATGATGAGAAAGGATTTGCAAATGTTATTTCAAAAAGATTGGGGAAAAGAAATATTGATGTAGCTACGACTTACAGCGGCGCTGAAGCCATTAAGGTACTCAGGGAAAAAAAATTTGATGTGGCTGTTCTGGATCTGAAAATGGAGGATATGGATGGGATTGAAGTTTTAAAAATATTCAAAACCATGGCTCCGGATCTTTCCGTGGTCATGTTGACCGGTCACGGTTCCGGACAGGCGGCCAGGGACGGAATTGCCTTGGGG
>JAERRQ010000195.1 GCA_016735355.1 Desulfobacterales bacterium
CTGCCATCCCTGCGCAGCGATGATTTGCCGGAAGTAGTCATTGCCGTAGATACATCAGGCAGTATTTCGCAGGTCGAACTGGACCAGTTTGCGGCCGAGCTTTCGGCTATCCTGGAGTTTTGTGCCATGACGGTTCATTTATTATACTGTGATATGCGCGTGATTCGGGCTGAAACGTTCCAGCGCCAGGACTTGCCGATCAGCATAGCTCCTGGAGGCGGAGGAGGAACGGACTTCAGGCCGGCTTTTGAATGGGTTGAGCAACAGAATATTTCACCGCGCTGCCTGATTTATCTGACCGATCTCGAATGCACCCGTTTTCCGGAAGAACCGTTTTATCCCGTGCTCTGGGCACGAATCGGCAGCGCCGGGAAACAGCCGCCTTTTGGTGACGTTATAGATATCAGGTAGGAAAGGTGTTTTTCAGGATAAAACCTGGTAAAAAATAACTTAATTGTTATGAGGAAATAATGAAAATTGAGTGGAATATTAAAAAGAAGCGGGGCAACCTGCGTCCCAAATTATATTATTTGTTGACACTTGAACCGTTTGAAATAAAGCTTGGTGTGCCCATGGTACAGGTTGTCAGTACGATTCCCAAACCGCCGGACGCATGGGAAAGCCATGCTTATCCAAAACAAAAAGAACTGGGGCGCTGGACCCCTGAAATATTTTATAAATTTTGTTCACCTTCTCATAAAACCGGTTGCTCGGAAGGGATGGTTCGCCTTCCCATGCGGGAAAATTGTCAATATCCTGAGGTGGAAGAATCCTTTTTGCTGCTCCGTAAAGAATACGAAAAATGTTTGAAAGAAGCTTATCGTAACGCTGCTTTTGAAATACGGGGCTCCCTTGATATTAGTACAAAAACCGGAAAACAGATTGCGCCGGGTCTTGTCGCTGTGAAAATGCTGAAGATTGCAAGGCATGCAGCCTGATGTAACCTTTAAATGTAGAAGGAAATTTTTTATGAATTCAAACTTTACAATAAATTTCAGGAAAAGTTGCGGGAATTTGCATATTTATGTCAACGGTAATTTTAATGAAATGTGTGCCTGGTCAATTATCAAGACCATCAAAATGGAATATAACGGCACAGGCCGGGTTTTTGTTAGCACGGATGGATTCAGCAAGCTTATGGAAGCAGGAATCAAACTCTTTAAGGAATATATGCTTCCTCAAATAATGCCCTTGGACAGGCTTTTTCTAAAAGGAAAAAACGGTTTTAAAATAGGACCGAACGGCTGCCGGGTTTTAATATATAAAAAACAATTCCAAAAACAATTTTCCAGGAAATTTTTACGAATAATCACTAATTCTGCATGAAAATCAAGAATGGCGACTATTATCCTGATTATTTCGTTGTTGAATCGAGAACCGGAACATCGAAGGAGAAAACAATGAAAACGATGCAATTACACATATTTGTTGCCCTTTTGCTGACTATTCTTTTATTTGTCCCGCAAGTGGTTTTTGCTCACCTGGTCTGGATAAATGCTGCAGATTACACACCGACTTTTCGTGAACGTTTTGGCGCTGGGACAAAAATCTACTTCGGTTATGGACACAAGTATCCGGTTCACGATTTCATAAAGGCGGAGCGTTTGACGGAATTTACCTGTACGGATCCGGAAAATAAAAAAATAGATATTAAGCCGGGTGCAGGCGATTTTCTTGATCTCAAGGTTTTGTTTAAAGGCAAACCTGCCAGGTATTTCAAGGTTTATACAACATACAGCGGTTTTTCCACTGATAATAACTTCGCATATACTACCGGAACCGATGCAAAGGGTATGGCAAGAATCAGGATTTTACATTATGGGCCATGGCTTATTAAGGCTGGCATCAAGATGCCTGCGCCGGATGAATTAAAGGGCGCGTGCAGGCAGGTCCACTATACAGCCACATTAACCTTCGGGATTAAATAGATAATATGAAACGGGTTGGTGCCGACGACCGATAATGCAGTGAAATTATTTATGTGGAAATATATGTCTTTTTTGCAGTACAATGCGGAAAAGTCTTGACTATTTTGCAAACCTGTGCAAAATAGTCATATGCAGCGTGTTCAGCAAAAATTTATAACACAAGACCTATCCAGAAAAATGGTTTTTTTAACCGGTCCACGGCAAGTTGGGAAAACCTATCTCGCGCAGGAAATTGCAAAGGGATTTCAGAAATCCGTTTATTTGAATTATGATTTTTTTGAAGACCGTGAAATAATTAAAAATGCAGGTTGGCTGCCTGATACGGAA
>JAERRQ010000019.1 GCA_016735355.1 Desulfobacterales bacterium
AAAAACAGGGCTGGAAAAATACGATCTTTATACCGGATTCGGCCTGATCCTGGAGAAACTCTTCTCTGAAATAGAAGCCGAATACGGCAGGATAGCAACAAAAGACCTTGATCACAGGTATGTACGGATGTTCCTGTTTGAATAAACGGGGACGAAAAATATTTAATGGCATAATTAGTGCTTGAACGAAAACCCTATTAATTTATGGCATCCTTCATTTGTCGTTGACACTTTTGAAACAACAATGGAACACAGATGCACACAGATAAACACAGATAGGTTTATTTGTTAAAAAAAGTGTAAAGTAATTTTGAAGTGATCTGAAGGATGTCTAATTTATTTAAATAAAATTTTAGGTGTTGGGTGTTATGAAAGATTGAATTATTAGAATAAGGAGGTTGATATATGTTAGTTTCTGACTCTATGAGTAAAATAGTATTTTCCATTAATGCTAAGGCTTCTCTATCAAAAGCGATCACGCTTCAACAAAAGTGCCAGGTAAACATGTTTCCAGTTCTTGATGAAGGTAAACTTGTGGGGGTTATAACTGATCATGATATTCAAAGAGCTTCGATTTCAGACAAAATAGCACTTGATACTCATGAAGCAATAGATCTTGTTTCAAATGTACTGGTAAGAGAGGTTATGACACCAAACCCTATTACCATACCACCAGATTATACTGTGGAAGAAGCCGCAGAAATTTTATTGAGCAACAAGATCGCCGGAGCCCCTGTGCAGGACACGAAGGATAATATAGTAGGTGTTCTGACCCGGAGTGATGTCTTGAGGGTTATTATATTACTTACGGGAGGTAATATAAAAAGTTTTCAGTATGCCTTGAGAGTTAAGGATCAACCAGGATCTATTTCTGAAATAGTTCATGTAATGCGTGATCATGGATGTCGTTTTGCAAGTCTTTTATTTAGTTACCATGGAGTGCCGGCAGGTTCAAGGGATATTTATATTCGCGTATATGATATAAAGGATGATGTTGCTACCAAGCTTATTGACAAGTTAAATGAAATAGCAACAGTTCATTATGTGGTAGATACTATAAGTAAAGAGAGAAAAATAATAATAGGATAGAATCCATATATAGATTTTCAGATAATTAATTTCACTAGATGCATCGCGTAACTACTGTGGAATTTTATATGTTTATATAACAATTATGCGTTTAAAAGAAGGATCAAAGCATGTCAATCAACCGGGAACTCCTTGATATCCTGGCATGTCCAAAGTGCAAGGGCGATATATATCTTAACGACTCAGGCGACGGTCTTATATGTGACAAATGCAAACTGATATATGAAATAAAAGATGACATTCCGATCATGCTGATTGAAAAGGCCAAGCCTGTAACCCCTTGATTATAAAAAAATGAGCAATCCAAACCCTCCTCAGCCTGCAAAACTGATAATCGGACTCTTCATGAAGGATAAAAAACTTGATGAACAAGTCGCAGAGGGGCTTATACAACAATTCGGTGCCATGGATGTTATCAGTTCGTGGCTTCCATTCGATTACACAGAATACTACCAATCTGAAATGGGCGCGCCCCTTTTCAGAAGAATGTTTTCCTTCAAGGAGTTGATTGATCAAGGCGCTCTTGCAAATATAAAAACAGTCACAAATTCAATCGAAGAGAAATACTGCACCAACAATAAACGCCTTGTAAATATTGATCCAGGCTATATGCTCCCTTCACGTTTTGTTCTGGCAACAGGAAAAAACTATGCTCATAGAATCTATATCGGAAAGGGAATCTATGCAGATCTTACACTAATCTATACAAAAGGCGAGTTCACAACATTACCCTGGACATACCCGGACTATGCCGCTAAACATATGCTCGCCTATCTTTTAATGGTACGCAAAAAATATATATCTGATTACAAAAATAAATTTTCAGGAAAAAATGAATGATTAAAAGCATGACAGGCTTTGCCGATTACAACATTAACTCGAATGATATATCCGTCTTTGTGGAGATACGGTCCTATAACAGCAAGCATCTCGATATAGCTCTGCGAACCTCATATTTATACAGAAGTTTTGAAAGCAAAATTAAAGACCTTATTTCAAAAAAGATAGCAAGGGGACGTATAGAAATCAATTTACGGGTTATCAATACGTCTGAAAACATTTATGATTTTGATGTTAATACCGGTAAGGCAAAATCATATCATGCAGCGCTTGTTAAATTAAAAAACCTTCTTGACCTTCCAGGCGAAATATCACTGGAACTTCTGTTAGGTGCCGGTGAGATGATAAAGCCCTCCGAGGTCGAAACAGATATGGAGGAAGAATGGATCATTATAGACAAAGCTGTCAATGGGGCACTTTTGGATGTTGATATCATGCGGCAAAGAGAAGGAGATTTCATTGCCGATGATTTTAAAAAGCGGCTCCAATATTTACTCGACTCGATAGATACAATAGAGAATGAATCCGTCGATTTAATCCGCTTTTACCAGGAACGTCTTCAAGAGCGAATAGCTGTTTTAACAAAAGGAGTGGTTGAAATCGATCCTGGCCGGATAGCCCAGGAAGCTTCCTTTCTTGCGGATAAAAGTGATATTTCCGAAGAGACTGTCAGGGCAAAAAGCCATATCGAACAGTTCATTACAATTATGGATTCTGATGACCCGGCAGGTAGAAAGCTTAATTTCCTACTACAGGAGCTTAACAGGGAATTTAATACAATGGGGTCAAAGGCATATAATTCAAAAATATCACATATTATTGTTGAAGTAAAATCAGAGCTTGAAAAATTAAGAGAACAAATTCAGAATATAGAATAAAAAATCAGGAGCTTATTACATGGAAAAAAATCTATTGAATGTCGGTTTTGGGAATACAGTTGTTGTTGAAAGGATAGTCACAATTATTTCTCCCAATTCTGCGCCGATTAAGCGTTTGAAAGATGAAGCAAAGGATAACCGATATCTTGTAGATGCCACGCACGGGCGTAAAACACGCTCAATCATAATAACAGACAGCAATCATGTAATACTTTCCGCATTACAGCCGGAAACAATATCCCAGCGTTATGAATCTATTCAGTAGAGACAAAGCCTTTAACAATGAATACCTCCAATGCAGTAAAAGTTTCTGAAAATAAAAAAAAAAGAATTATAACTCCCGGACATCTGTTCATTATTTCCGCTCCCTCAGGCGCCGGCAAAACCACTCTTTGCAAAATTGTGCTGGACAGGTTTCCCGACCTGCTATATTCTATATCATTTACAACCAGGCAGCCGAGGCAGGGGGAGGCTAATGGGAAGGATTATAATTTCATTACAAAAGAAGACTTTTGCAGTGGCATCAAAAAAGGAATGTGGGCTGAATGGGCCGAGGTTCACGGCAATTACTACGGCACTTCCGAATATCTTTTAAAAAACACCATTTCGGAAGGTAAGAATCTTCTTATAGATATTGATGTACAAGGGGCCGCAATTATGCTCCGATCATATCCTGATTCCGTAACTATTTTTATTCAACCTCCATCAATAGATGCTTTACGAAGCAGGTTGAAAAAAAGAGGCACTGATTCAGAAAAGACAATAAATAACCGCATGGCTGCAGCCGAAAAAGAGATGGAAAAAAAACATCTATATAGTCATACTATAATAAATGACGATCTTTCAAAAGCTGTGGAAGAATTGATCTCGATTATTAGTCTCTATACATCTAAAAGCTAATCGCTTTAAATCCTGGTTTAGAAAAAAGCTGGAAATAGTTATTTGATCAACATGATAGATAGTTTTCCTTCAGGCAACATTGATAATAAAAACGACAAACTGGAAATACTTTATGGTATTCATTCGGTGCAGGAAGCACTTAATGCTCGGCAAAGAATTTTTTTCGAAATATATTTTGTAAAAGAGAAACTGTCACCCACCCTTCAAACAATAGAATTTCTCGCCATATCTTTAAAAATACCAGTAACAAAAGTCAAAGCCTCTTTTCTTAAATCTTTAGCAAAAACCTCCCGGCACCAAGGTGTTGCGGCCAGAGTGAGTCTATACCCGTTTTCTGATATTTCTGAAATTATAAACAACCCCAAAAAATCCGAATATAATAATTTTTTACTATTGCTTGATAATATTCAGGATCCGCATAACCTTGGAGCTCTTGCCAGAACAGCCCTTTGCGCAGGTGTGGAAGGCATTGTAATCACAAAGGACAGATCCGCCGGTCCAACTCCTGCCGCCTGTAAAGCATCAGCCGGAGCACTTGAACATTTACCCGTTGCCCGTGTGACGAATATGGCAAAATTTGTAAAAGAAATTAAAAAAAAAGAATTCTGGATTATCGGGATGGGGGGCGAAGCCCGTAAATCCGTTTTTTCTATCGATCTATCATGTAATATTGCAATTATTATTGGTGGTGAAGAAAAAGGGATCCGCCCCCTTGTTAAAAAGGAATGTGATTATCTGGTTTCCATACCTCAGTTAGGGCAGATAGATTCCTTAAACGCGTCTGCAGCCGGCGCGGTTGTAATGTATGAAGCGCTCAGGCAGCGAAGATATTCTTAATATAATCCCATGCGCTAAAAAATCGAGGTGTTAAAATGACCTTTATTCTTCCTGATTACAATCCTCCTGATTTTAATCAACAAATTTTCAAAGATGCACCCGTAGTGGTTTGCAAACCTGTTAAGCAGCCAGGCATCGCTCCCGACAATTATCACGCAACCTCAATCTACCCGGAATACTTTAAGATCAGCAAAGGTGTATGGCGTCTCATCGAAGAATCACGTATGGATTGCGTAGTAGTAAAAACTCCCTCAGGCAAGCTTCCTGTAACAGAGTGCAGAAATTTAAAAACAGGAGATCTTGTTGTATGTGGACGTGAGGAAAACGGCAAAGACGGAATTTTTGTTCATTCTCATGCTTTCGATTTTGCAAATTATAAGGCGGAAAAATTTGCCTTCAGGTCTCACCTTACCCGTGAGACATCATTCTCAATAGACTATGACGAGTTATATGATCTGCTGAAATATGATCGGGTTAATGGTTTTATCTTGTGGGTGCTGGGCCCTGCGGTTGTTTTTGATCATGATTCAAGAAAAGCCTTTACAGGTTTAATCAAAAAAGGATTTGTGCATGGGCTGCTGGCGGGAAACGCTCTGGCAACCCATGATTTGGAGGGCGCTCTATTCGGAACCGCCCTAGGGCAGCAACTTTATTCCAAGCGAAGCGCTGAACTAGGACACTACAATCACCTGGACGCCCTGAACATAATACGCAAAACAGGTTCAATTAAAGCTTCAATTCAAGAGGGTCTGATTAAAGATGGTGTAATGCGTGCTTTAATAGAGAATCGAATACCATATGTGCTGGCAGGCTCGATTCGGGATGACGGTCCCATGCCGGAAGTTATAGGGGATGCCTATCGCGCCCAGGACAATATGCGCAGGTTGACCCGCCGCGCAACAACTGTAATAGCGCTCTCAACCCAGCTTCACGCAATCGCCACCGGTAACATGACGCCTTCTTATAAGGTTGAAGGAAAAAATATGGTTAGACCGGTCTTTTTTTATACAGTGGATATGTCTGAATTTGCGACAAGCAAATTGGCAGACAGGGGTTCCCTTACGGCGCGATCAATTCTTACGAATGTTCAGGACTTTGTAGTAACTGTGGAACGTGGTCTATCTAAAGAATAATTTTATACCTTGTAACCGTTAACGGTTGTCGGTTTACGGTTAACGGTTGAATCGAAATACAGACTTAGGGCTCGCGCAAAAACAACTTTACATTTTAAGCGTCGATGCATCCTGCATGGCTGCGTTACGAAAGCGTAGAAATATCTTGATATTCCTACGCTTTCGCGCCTTGCCAGCCAGGCGCCTCAACACTTAAAATTGCTAACTTATTTTTGTGCGAACCCT
>JAERRQ010000139.1 GCA_016735355.1 Desulfobacterales bacterium
CTTTCCCCAGTCTGGCCGCAGGCCCTCCTATGGAACCTAAATAGAACCCTCCGTATTTTTTACACGATTCCGTTACTTCTTTTGAACGGTTGCCTTTCGCCAGCATGACCATGGAGCCGCCTTGTGCCTGAAAAAGGGGCACATAAGAATCCATCCGCCCCGCAGTTGTGGGGCCGAATGAACCTGAAGCACATCCAGGTGGTGTTTTTGCCGGACCAGCATAATATATAATGTGATCTTTCAGATATTGCGGCAGCCCTTCGCCCCTGTCCAAACGTTCTTTGAGTTTTGCATGGGCAATATCCCTGCCCACCACTATTTTGCCTGAAAGAAGCAGCCTTGTTGAAACCGGGTATGTGGTAAGGATGGCCCTGATTTCATCCATAGATTTGTTTAAATCAATCCGAACTGCATCATCCGAGGATTCTGATGCAGGTAAATATTTTGCAGGATCGGTTTCGAGCTGTTCCAGAAAAATCCCCTCTTTAGTAATTTTTGCCTTTATATTTCTGTCTGCGCTGCAACTTACCCCTATTCCTATCGGGCATGATGCGCCATGTCTTGGAAGACGTATCACCTTGACGTCAAGGCAAAAATATTTTCCGCCAAACTGGGCACCAAGCCCAAGCTCCCTTGATCTTTGTAACAACTGAGCCTCAATCTCCAAATCTCTGAAGGCATGCCCGGACTCGCTCCCTTTGGTTGGAAGTTTGTCAAGATAACCTGCTGATGCAAGTTTTACGGTTTTTAAATTAAACTCTGCCGAGGTCCCACCGATGGTGACAGCAAGATGATAGGGCGGGCAAGCCGATGTTCCAAGAGATTTCATTTTTTCTGTAAGAAAATCAACCAGCTTGTCAGGATCAAGAATCGCCTTTGTTTCCTGGTAAAGATATGTCTTGTTTGCAGAGCCGCCTCCTTTTGCAATAAACAGGAAATTGTAGGCATCACCTTTTGTGGCGTATAATTCAATCTGTGCGGGGAGGTTGCATCCGGTATTCTTTTCATCAAACATGGTAATCGGCGCATTCTGGGAATAACGGAGGTTATTATTTAAATAGGCATTGAATATTCCCCTGGACAAAGCTTCTTCATCGGAAGAACCTGTCCAGACCTGCTCACCTTTTTTTCCCATTACTACTGCAGTACCTGTATCCTGGCACAACGGGAATACGCCCTCTGCAGATATAACCGCATTTTTAAGCATTTCGGTTGCAACGTATCTGTCATTATCCGAACTCTCCGGGTCATCCAGAATTTTGGCAACCAGCTTCAGATGGGACGGCCTTAATAAATGGGAAACATCTCTAAAAGCATGCTCCGCAAGGAGTGTGAGACCTTCAGCAGCAATTTTTAATATATCTTTACCTTCAAATGTGGTTGATGTAACATGTTCTTTAGTCAGGCAAGCATAATCCGTATCATCCTGTCCAACAGGAAACATTTCCTGATATGTAAAATCTACCATCTATCTCTCCTTTATCCCCACCATTGTATAGGTTGTCAGATACTATGGAACGTGGACAAAATAACTTCCCCAACTATGCATCACAGCTTCAGGCCATCTTTGCCCGATCTGAAATCCCAAACATATTGAAATAGCTCGCTATTCCTTCAACTTTTGTGATTTAAGATCGAACAAACCTGACCCAAATCTGTGCGCCTACTTGTGGAAGTTATTTCGTCCTCGTTCCTAACCCGATTTTAAAGTTGGGCCCAAGGCCAGTAGGGGTTCAAAATCTTGAACCCCTACTCCGACGACCGATAACCCAATGAAATTATTTATGTGACACTCTATAGCATAACATTATAGCATAACATTTGGATTTAAGCAGACTTGGAAGGGGGTTAAATTTTAAATAAGCTTATTAAATAATATATATTTTAATAAAAAGCAACTTATTTCATAGACAAATTTATCCGCTCGTAAGTTTTCATTGCGCATAAGTCACCGCACATTGTGCAGACGTCCCTCTTCCCGTCCTCACTACCGGCCCGCCTGTTTTTTGCCCTGGCAGGGTCAATAGCAAGTTTAAACATTGTTTCCCAGTCAAAGCCCTGCCGAGCGGCAGACATAGCCCTGTTTCTTTCCCAGGCTCCGCTTACCCCCTTTTCAATATCGCCGATATGAGCGGCAATCTTTGAAGCTACAACACCCTCGCGAACATCTTCAAGTCCAGGCAGGCAGAGATGCTCGGCAGGAGTAACATAGCAAAGAAAATCGGCACCGTTTGCAGCGGCAATGGCGCCTCCGATAGCCCCGACGATATGATCATATCCTGGAGCAATGTCGGTGGGCAGGGGACCAAGTACATAATAAGGTGCCCCATCACATAACCTTTTCTGCATTTTCATATCCCCGGCAATCCTGCTCAAAGGGACATGCCCCGGACCTTCTATCATCACCTGCACGCCTGCTTTTCTGGCTCTTTTTGCAAGATCGCCCAGAATGACCAGTTCGGAGGCCTGGGCCCTATCCTCGGCATCGCAAATCGTTCCAGGCCGCAGGCCGTCACCCAATGAAAGAGTAACATCAAATTCCCTTGCAATCTCGAGCAGCTTGTCATATTTTTCATAAAGAGGGTTTTCTTGATGCGTTTTGCTGACCCATTCAGCCATAAGACTCCCGCCTCTTGATACAATACCAATCAAACGATCGCAATTTTTCAACACCTTAAGAGAGTCACGGTTTACTCCACAGTGCACAGTAACAAAATCGACTCCGGCTTTTGCGTGTTCTTCTATATCGGCAAAAATATCTTCAGAGGTTAAGTCAGCAGTCTCCTTGCCTCCTGAAAAAAGCCTGCCTACTGATTTATATATGGGGACAGTACCCACCATAACAGACGATTTTTCTATAATTTTGTTTAAAATAAGCGCAAGGTCTCCGCCTGTGGAAAGATCCATAACAGCATCTGCGCCGGCTTCAATAGCTACGGCAAGTTTTTTCATCTCTTCATTTACATCAAAATGGCTTGGTGAAGTTCCGATATTGGCATTGACCTTTGTTTTCAATTCGCTGCCTATGCCTTTGACATTAAATTCCCGATTCTTATTTTTCGGTATTACAACAAAACCACAAGAAACCAGCTCCCTTATCTTCTCGGAAGAGACGTTTTCGTCTTGTGCAACCCGCTTCATTGCATCAGTTATTTTACCCTGTCTTGCATCTTCAAGTTGAGTCATTATATAATCCTTCTGGCTTGTTACACCTTTTTGTTATAAATTCAGCATATATCTCCGCAGGGTGTAGTAACCCCATACCCTGCTTGTGAAAGCATCCTTGTGAAAGCATCCTTGTGAAAGCATATAGGAGAGTTGCAGCATGCACGCCGGACATCCTGAAGCCACCACCGATGATTCTGAATTTATAATATTTTCAATTTTTCTTTTACCGATCTTAGTCGAAATTTCATAATACTGCAAACGCAAAAGTCACCTGCCGGAAAGACTATGATCGTCAAATCTGTTCATTTATGCTGATGAATTTTGCCCATAATTTTTTAAACCCGATTATGCTAGTGCTGTCCGGAGTCCTTATCTCAAATGTGGGGCCTTTAATATTAAGACGCACGTCGGTAAATATTGTTGTCAGATGATACAGAAATTTGTCAAAATCAGTCTCCTGTTTTTTAAAAAAAGGATTTTTTTCATCAAGCATATCGGCAGATACGGTGACCCTGACTATTTCCCGGATTACCTGTTCAGGTGAAGAGTTTTTATCTATGTCCTTAAAAGGAAGGCCGCAGCGGCAGGGATCAGTATTATTCCATATCTCCCTGCGCTTTGCCTTCATTTTAAAGTCATCTGATTTAGTCATTGCGCATAAATTTAAGAAAAGAGGGACGATTTCCTCTGCAAAGCGAATGAGTACATGGAAGTGGATGGAGGCTGTACCTTTCATCATTTCACGGCCGCGGGTCCCGCTTTCAGAGAGTCTTTTGTGGAGTTCGATGTAGCGTTGTTCCGTAAGACACAGGGATGAATCCTCCCTGTTCGGTATATATCCTGTCGTTATATAATCTATCCCGAACTTCTGTTTGATATTAAAATTAGTCTGTTCAATCATCAAAAGTATCCGGTCTAATTTGTCATGGTCATCAGGTAAAAGAGGGCTGCTGTGGTATTCTATCTGACCACCCGGTTCAAATGTAATATAAACGCCGGATGAGTTTATGAAGCTGCCATTGTTCATTGAAAAACCGCACTCAGGCAGAAAAGAGTGAAGCTTCTCCATAATATCAAGGTTCAACGGAGCGGATGGGATAAATTCATACTCAAAGCCGTATGTCCTTGGGCCTGAAGGCGCTTTATTCAAAATGAGGTTCAGGAGCTTGTCGGCATGTGTATGGATAAGTTTGTTCAGTATGTCAGGGTTCATTCCTAATCCAATTTTATTTATTTTTAACCGAAAAATTCATCGTACCATAAAGTAAAGATAATAATGGAAAATATCCTGTCTGCCTCGGAAACAAGAGTCTGGGGTCCTATTCCACAGGCAGTAATTTTGCTCATATGTTCTCGCGCAATCTCTTGATTCAGGATACCTTGCTGCTTTATAACATTACCAAGCATTATGTCTTGCAAAAAATCAGGGAGTATGTCGGGTTTCGAAAACCAGTCTGCAAGGGGGATCGTAAAAGGCTGTTTTTTTCTGAAAGCTGTTTCATGATCCAGCAGAGAGAAGTCAGCATACGCGTGACTGCAAATAAATTTTTCACGGCATTCATCAATATTGACTTTGAAACCGACCGGGAGCGTCGCCGCAAATTCTGCGAGCCGATAATCAAGGAAAGGAGTCCTTGCCTCAAGCGAATGTCTCATGGAAAGCTTGTCAAGGCGTAGTATAACATAGTCTGGAAGCCTTGCGCGAATTTCGAAAGCGATGGCCGCATTTAATGGATGCTCACTGCCGCTAAGGCGCGGAAGTGCGTCTCCAGGAAAAGAGTTGTCGGCATCATCCCGTCCAATCAGTTTTTTTAGCTCATCATTGCTGTAAAGTATTTCACTTTGGATGTAACGCCTTGCCGGGTCTTTGTGCCGCACCGCAAGATACGGCTTAAGTTCAGGAAAAGTAGAATCAAGCTCCTTCTGCCGGCTGGATGAAAGCGTGTGATATTGACATGCTGCCGCTTCGATAAGAAATTTACGGTATCCGCCGAAGATCTCATCAGCGCCTTCGCCGGTAAGTACCACCTTTAATCTGTCGCTTGCCAACCTGCAAACCTGATCTGTTGGAAGAATGGTCCCCAGTGAAATAGGTTCTTCCAGAGATCGTACGATTTCAGGAAGACGGTCAAGTGCCTGGCGGCTGCAGAGTTCCGTATACAGTCTTGCTGAAGAAAAGCGGCTGTTGTTGGCTTTTAAAAATTTTTTTACACGAAGAAGCTCATTATATCTTTCCTCTTTAAAAGCAATAGTGAAAAGGCTGATGTCCGGCTTACGATCGGCGGCAAGTGATGCCACCGCTGAAGAATCAATGCCGCCGCTTACAAGCGCCCCGACTTCAACATCCGAACGGAGTCTTATATTTATAGCGTCTGAAAGAAGAGTATAAAATTTTTCTTTTGCGTCGGCAAAAGAAATTTCAGGAACATCCATGTCAAGTTTATATTCCCAATAACGTTTTATGGTATATGCACCTGAGTTCAGATCAAATTCGAGATATGAGCCGGGCGGGAGCTTTTTTATATTTTTAAACATCGTTTGTTCGCCCGGAAGATACCGGTAGGTAAAAAACGCAGCCAGACCGGCATGGTTGAGTTCAACCGGAAGACGGCTCCCGGCAACCAGCGTCTTTATTTCAGATGAAAAAGCAAAACAGTCGTCTGCTTCCGTGTAATATAAAGGTTTTATGCCGAAACGGTCCCGGAAAAGTATAAGTTTGTTTCCAGGTTGGTCAAATATAGCGCCGGCATACATGCCGTTGAGCTCCTGCAAAAAATCAATACCTTTTTTGCGGTACAGGTGCAGAGCAACTTCTATATCTCCTTTAGATATAAAATATTCGCCGGACACCTCGGGTTTAAGCTCAACGTAATTGTATATCTGTCCGTTGCAAATAATAGTGGAACCGTCTTTTGGGCAGGTAATAGGCTGCATGCCGGTTTCAAGGTCAAGAATGGAGAGCCGGACAAAACCGAAACCGAGCCAGCCGCGGTTTACCTGAAAGATATTCTCTTTTTTGTCGTCAGGTCCCCTGTGGCGCAGAAGCCCGCCCATTTTTTCGAGGCGTCGCAGAATTTTTCCCTTTGAAAGGGAAGCTGAAACAATTCCGTATATTCCGCACATATAAAAAATTCCTTAGAAACGTGGACGAAAAAACTTCCACAAGTAGGTGCACAGCTTCAGGCTGTATTTGCAGGATTCTCACTCACAAAGGCCTCGAAATATAGACTGTCGGATAATTACCCGATTATAAAATTTGGCACGATACGCGTAGATTATTTCCTTCCAGTTTCCTAAGGCCAGATTTCATCAAGTTATGTCATTTGTGTAATCGACAATAGTGATTTCCAGCAGTCAAGCTCGGTGTTATGCGGAAGCTCTTTTTCACGCAAAATGGAAATCATTTTTTTATCGCTGAACCTTAAGGTGGGATTTATTTTTAATTCCTCTTCAAGTGTCGAAAAAACATATTTCGGGTCATACTTTTTAAGGAATCCGTCAATGTGGATATTATCCGGTTCTATGGATTTTGCAGTTTCCAGGTATTCTATCACGTAATCGTGTCCCGCATAAATCAGGGTGTCGAGGGGAAGGGTGAGAAGAAGTTTAATGGATCGTAAAAAACCTTCCTGGTCACCCGTAAAGCATCTCCCTGCCTTTCCGATAAACAGAGTGTCTCCGGAAAGAAGTATGTTTTTAAAATAATAGACTACGGAATCATGCGTATGGCCTGGAGTGTGGTAAACATGGACTTGACTACCTTCCAGTTCGAATTCTCCCTTTTTTATAAGATTCGCGATGTCAATATGTTCCGCTGCGGTTGAACCTAAAAGTGCCCTGTTGCCGACAGTATGGTCAGGATGCGTATGCGTGTTCAAAACATATCTAAGTTCAAGGTTGTGCTTTTTTAAAAAAGAAAGTATTTTTTCAACGGAACCCCCATCTATGGCTGCTGCAAATTTTTCTCCATAGATAAGATAGCCCAAATTATCTTCTGAATAACGGAATTGTTTTAGTTTCATATTATGATAAGGGTAAGTTCTTCATTCTACAGTTTTACGCTTTCACAGAGAGAGATATTATACATACAATAAGCTTATCTGTCAAGAATGAAGACCAAAACCCAATGCCTCTGGGGGTTATTGGGTTCATCGATATTCCGGCTGTTTTTTCCAACACCTTTTCCGAATCAACACTTTTCCCCAACGCACGTTGTTGGGGAATTTCCTTGTGAAAATTATCCGGCATATATTTTGATCGGATTGTATCGACAAATTCCTTTGTCCCGATAATCATCCCATAAACTCTTTTCCTCAATGCTTTTAAACCGACCCTTAAATAAATGACCGGAACGAAAATGTGACACCATTTTATGATCCCTGCAACTCCCTTAAACGCTCTAATTTTTCAAAAGCTTTGCCGCTTGCAAGAGCTTCTTTGGCTTTATCAAGTCCCTGGGGATAGCTCTTTACCATATCTGATATATAAAGAGCGGCAGCTGCATTCATGCAGAAAAAATCCGCATCCGGAGTATCGTACTCCCCCTTAAGCACTTTAAGGATTCGCATGGCGTTTTCGTACGCGGAACGGCTGCTGGCAATCTTTGAAATCGGAACGGTCTTAAGACCAAAATCTTCAGGAGTTACTTCGTAGCTCTGAATGGAGCCGTCTCTTAATTCCACCACCCTGGTTGGCCCTGCGAGGGAAAATTCATCCATGCCTTTATCTTTTTCCGTGCTGTCGGACATTCCAAAAGGAGCTATGGCCGACGGCATTTTA
>JAERRQ010000382.1 GCA_016735355.1 Desulfobacterales bacterium
TCAGATTTAGGTTGAATTTGTACGATCCGATTGCGCAAAGCCGCAGGAATAGCAAGCTATTTTGAGGACTTTGCGTGATGAGGATCGTGCAAAGGCAGCCTGAAGCTGGGATGCTAAAAGGTGAAGTTATTTTTGAGTGAGTCCTAAGTAAGCAGACAGAAGAAGAAAAATAGAAAAACTTAATGACCTCTATTAACAACAGCCTCTCTAAGAAATTCAAACACTTTTTCTCCCTCAAGAGAGGCTGATGTTTTTCCGGCGACAATCTGTTTAAACAGCTCAATTTTGCCCTTGTCATAATTTCCGATGAGATCATCAATTAACTTTAGAGTATTGTGTACATTGCTGTAAATCAGAATCGGACCGAACATGACCTCATCGGTTTTTGCTTTGGTCAAAGCGCCCAGAATCAGGTTGTGGGGGATTTTAAATCCCCTGGGAGGCGACCTGTAATCAAGAAGTTCTGCAAAAAGTTCAAGCGATTCTATCACCCCTTCCATGTAACCGGTTTTCAAAGAAGCAGCACCCTCTTTTTCGATATCCGCTATGTCGGCTTTATTAAACGTGAGATCAATCATCTCCACACATTCCTGATGGATGGTTTCAAGTGATTCCTCTCTCTTGCTTACAACAACATCTTTGTCGTTTAATATCTTTATTGCATTCCTGAAGTAAAGCATCTCCTTTACGGTTGGAGACTTCCGCATAGCCACATCATCGACGCTGGTCTTGTAAAGGGCAAGCTCATTATCTAAAACAAGAATGTTGTCCCGGCCTGCATCAACTTCCTTTACAAAAAGCTCAAGGTCACGGGCCTTCCTGAATTTATAAGGACTTTTTTCCATAAGGAATTTCATGGCGGCTTTATCTATCTTGCTATTACTGCCGGGCGGTCCTATTGAATGCCGAACTTTTTCCGTAATCTTGTCGATTTTAATTTTATCCATAAGGTTTTCTTTAAAAGACATTACCATCTCCTTTTTATTTGGGGGTATCTATCACTTTCTATAAAAAATTTGAATTTAGCCATATTTTTTGCTATATAACAATATCGTGGTTGACAAGATATCCATATATTAACTTTTATTTATTGAAAATCACATGATACACCCCCCTAAAACTATGGGGGAGTCTCATATTTATATTTTTTTCTGCCGATTAATATTGACACGTTTAAAAATAATTGATAGTAATAATTTATTATTTGATTTTACCTTAAACATACAGGCAAAATCAAAACTTTTTTAACAGGATTATTAATTTTATTGGAAAGGTGCCATGGAGTTCTGGAGGATTCCCTTTGATGCAAACGAAATAGATATCACCTTGGGAGAGGTATACATTCTGGATGACCGATGCAAAGGCTGCGGATATTGTATTGAATTTTGTCCCAGGCAAGTGCTTCAGATTTCAGACAAATTTAACAAAAAAGGTTATCATCCACCTGTGGTGGTAAATCCGGAATCTTGCGTGAACTGCCATTATTGCGAAGTTATTTGTGCGGAATTTGCAATTTATTCAGTAGAAGCTGTTTCGTGCCCGAACAAAAACTAATCTTTTTTTAAATTCAAGGAAGACAGACATTGGGAAAATTAACAGTTTTCGTTCAGGCGCTATTTAATACCCGGATTTTTACTTCTTATAAGGTCTAATATTTACTTGATATGACTGAAAATACAACTGAATCAAGAGTGCTTACAGGCGAACATTTCATGACAGGTGATATTGCCTGCGCAGAGGGCGCGCTGGCGGCCGGATGTCGTTTCTTCGGAGGATATCCGATTACCCCTGCAACTGAAATCGCCGAACAGATATCTCTTCGTCTTCCCCGGGTTGGCGGAACCTTTATACAGATGGAAGATGAAATTGCGGCTCTCACCTCCGTACTTGGCGCATCCTGGGCCGGTCTAAAAAGCATGACGGCAACTTCAGGTCCCGGTTTCAGCCTTATGATGGAGGCTATAGGTCTTGGACTTTGTACTGAAACACCCTGCGTTATTGTAAATGTACAGCGGGCCGGACCTTCGACCGGTCTGCCCACCCAGGGAGCGCAAGCAGATATGATGCAGGCCAGGTGGGGTTCCCATGGGGATTATGAAATTATTGTTTTAGCTCCGTCCTCACCCCAGGAAATTTTTTATCAGACCATAACAGCCTTTAACCTGAGCGAAACTTTTCGCCTGCCTGTAATTATAATGACCGATGAAATTGTCGGGCACATGAGTGAAAAGGTTATTATACCTGAGGCAGGAAAAATCGAAACCGTAAACCGTCTGCGGCCGAAAGGAAGAAAGGATCGATTTAAACTCTTTGAACCTGATCCGAACGGTGTGGCACTTATGCCGGCTGCCGGAGATGGATACAAAATACATGTAACCGGCCTTACTCATGATGAAAAAGGTTATCCGGTCATGACAGTCGAGGCGCAGGCAGAAATGATGGCGAGACTGACCGGAAAAATCAGAAACAATATTGACCGGATCATTCAAACTGAAGAATTGTTCCTTGATGACGCAGAAATTGTATTTATATCATACGGGGTATCATCCCGTACCTGCCTGGAAGCTATGGCTATGGCCCGCTCAAAAGGAATCAGGGCCGGTTTCCTGCGCTTGATTACCATATGGCCTTTTCCGGACGATCAGATCAGGGCTCTGGCGAAAAGGGTAAAAGCCTTGATCACAGTTGAAATCAATCTAGGTCAAATCCATCGGGAGGTCAAACGTTGCGCGGAAGGGAAAGCTCCGGCATATCTGGTTGGACACCCTGGAGGCACGGTTATTCCTCCTGAAAGGGTCTTGGCCATGGCTGAGGAGGTTCTATAAATATGGCATCTGTTAACAGACCGAATAAACAGCAGAATCACCCTCTGGATGACTTGATCCGAAAGGACCGCATTCCTCATATCTGGTGTCCTGGATGCGGAATCGGAACCATATTCGCATCATGTCTGACTGCTATTAAGGAGTGCGTTGCAACAGGGAAAAACGGATTCGATTTAGACAAGTTCGTAATGGTTTCGGGAATAGGATGTTCAGGCCGTGCAGCCGGTTATGTAAAGCTCGATTCTTTCCATACAACCCATGGTAGAGCCATTCCTTTTGCCACTGGTTTAAAACTTGCCAACAGGGATTTGAATGTAATTGTTTTCAGCGGAGACGGAGATCTTTTTGCAATAGGCGGAAACCATTTTATTCATGCAGCCAGAAGGAATATAAATATTACGGTAATCTGTGTGAATAATCTGAATTATGGAATGACCGGGGGTCAGGTTGCGGCAACAACGCCGTACAATGCCAAAACAACCACAACACCGGCCGGAAATGCGGAAAATCCGTTCAGCCTGCCCCTACTGGCGTATGCATCCGGGGCCACATATGTTGCCAGGTGGACAATGCTTCATACCAGGGACCTGACAGTCTCTATAAATGAAGCGCTTTCAAAAAAAGGTTTTTCATTTATAGAGGTTCTCTCCCCCTGTCCGGTAAATTACGGGCGCCGGAATAAGGAAAAACCGCTTGAAACACTTAAACTCTATCAGGAAAAATCGATTATCAAGAATGGAGCAGACCCCTCCGAGCTTGATATAGACATGGAAAAGGGGATTATCCTCGGTAAATTTGTAGATATTGATAAACCCACACATAGTGAAAAATATGACAAACTGTATAGAATCGAATAAAAAAAGAAAAGAAATTATTATAACCGGATTCGGAGGCCAGGGTATTATTCTGATAGGCCGTATCATGGGCAAAACGGCAGCTATCGGCGATCATATGGAGAGCACAATGGTTCAGTCGTATGGTCCTGAATCCCGCGGCGGCGCATGCAGCGCCCAGGTCATTATTTCTGATAAAAATATCCATTTTCCTTATATTAAATCACCCGATATACTGGCCTGCATGTCCCAGTCAGGTTATGACAAATATAAAGCGGGTATAAAAACAGGAAATACCATTCTTGTTGACCAGGATCTGGTTCGCTATAATAAAAAAGCGGAAGTCAATTGCTTCTCCATACCTGCTACTCGTATGGCCGAAGAGCTCGGCAAAACAATGATGGCAAATATCATAATGCTAGGTTTTGTCACTGCCGTAACAAAAGTAATATCGATGGATGCGGCCAAAAGTACCGTGGCGGAGTCAGTACCCAAAGGGACTGAAGAATTAAATCTCAAGGCCTTTGACGCGGGTTGTTATTATGGTCTGGCAGAGCTTAAGGGTGGGGAAAAAAAAGTAACCGGCCGGATTGGAGCCGGGTTATGAAGACCCAAAAAGACAGATTGCGCCGTGTTATAGTTATAGGCGCCACTCCGTCAGGAGTAGCCGCGACCAACAAACTTGAAGAGTTGGGCATACCGGTTACACTTATAGATTCGGATTTCGACCTGGACCAAAAACTCGCTATTGAAAAATGGAAACTTAAATCCGGAATCCCTCTGAATCATACCTTAAGGCCCGGACTTATAAGAATCTTGAGAAACCCGGCCATCAGAGTCTTTTTTCCTGCCGAAGTCCTTTCAATCAAACACAGCGCCCAGGGATTTCGTGGACGAATTAAACGCAGCCAGACTTTTATTGACCCGGACAAATGTACTCTTTGCGGACGTTGCGTAGAAGTATGCCCTGTATCCCTTCCCGGCGGGGAAAAAGCAGTTAAATTAAACAGTCGTCGCAGCATTCCCGGCAGAGCTGTTATCGATAAAAGAATGCAGCCTTTATGCCAGGCAAACTGCCCCCTGGGAGTCAACGCGCAGGGTTATATAAATCTTGCAAGGACAGGCAAGTTCGCCGAAGCTTTGGCCCTGATCAGGGAAAATAATATTTTACCCGGAATTTGCGGGCGTATTTGCACCCATCCATGTGAAGATGCCTGCCGCCGCAGTGAACTGGATGAACCACTGGCTATCAGGGATATAAAAAGGTTTCTTGCCGATTATGAATTATATCATTCCGAAGATATAAATAATAATATTGATCCAAAAATATCAAATATCGGGAAAAGACCTGAAAAAATCGCAATCATCGGATCAGGTCCCTCGGGACTCGCAGCAGCAGCGGAGCTTGCCAAATCAGGATATAACGTCACTGTTTTTGAAAAAGAGAACCAGACCGGCGGACTGCTTCGTTACGGCATCGGTTCCCACCGGCTCCCAAGGAAGATTCTCGATATCGAACTTAAGTATATAGAAAACCTGGGGGTCGATTTTGTCACTTCAAGTAAGATTGACCTCAAAATAGATATTGATCGTTTGTCAAAAGAATTCAATGCGTTAATCCTTGCCACAGGGGTATGGGCGGATCGCATGCTGGGAGTGCCGGGCGAAGACCTTGAAGGCGTTGAAGGGTGCCTCTCTTTTCTTAGAAAATTTCATTATGGTGAAATTAGCGGTCTGCCAAAAAAAGTAGCAGTAATCGGAGACGGAAATGCAGCTTTCGATCTTGCACGCACTGTTGCAAGAACAGGCTCTGACGTCACGATCCTTTCATGGTTTTCCCATGCATCGATCCCCGCAGATAAAGAAGAGATAAAGGCTGCCAAAGAAGAGGGGCTTTCCATAATAGACCAGGCAAAGACCGTGGAATTTATTGGAACGAGCGAAAAGCTTGAATTAATCCGCTGCAAACCCACAAGGCCTGGGGAACCGGACACCACAGGAATATGCTGGCCGGAAATTATTCCCGGCAGCAAACCTTTTGAACTCGAGTTTGACATGGCTCTGATCGCTATCGGCCAGAAAAGTCCTTTTACCGTAGGGGCCGCCCCCAGTGCCCGCCCTAAATGCGATATTAATGAACATGGGTATATTTTAACTGATCAATCCATGCATACAAGTTTTACAGGGGTTTATGCAGCCGGAGATGCTGTTTCCGGACCATCCTCGGTTGTCGAGGCCATGGCGGCAGGCAGAAAGACGGCCAGGTCGGTTCACCTTGATTTAAGCAAAGCTTCAAGGTTGGATATTGAACCGGAAAATAGCCCCTTGCGACCTGCCAACAGGGATTTTCCTCAAATCCCCCAGGATATACCCTCACTTGCCAGATCCACAATGCCTGAGCGGCAACCTGCAATTCGTATAAAAAATTTTGATGAGGTAGCTCTGGGCTTGAAAGAACCCCAGGTAATCATTGAGGCCGAACGATGCCTGCAATGCGGAGTATGTTCAGAATGTATGCAATGCGTGGAAGTCTGCAATGTAGGAGCCATAAATCACTCTGACGCATCTGAAGAAATAAACATAAATGGAGGGGTAATAATTATAGCTGATCCTTCCATGGCTACTAATATAAAAGGTGAGGATGTAATCCGGGCCTACGGACCAACTGCTGCAAAACCTGATGTCAATGCCATGCTCATACGTGGTTATGCGGCCGCAGCAAGGGCTATGCACCTGCTTGGCGGAACCTCCCAGCGGCTTAAAGGGCATGGAATATCATTTTCTCCGCCTGAGCCAGGACTCTCATCCGATATTCGTATCGGGATATTCGCCTGCAGATGCAACGATTCTTTTGGCTGGCTTGACAGTATGAGCAAATATCTAACAGATTTGCAGTCACGTAAAGATGTCGTTCATACTGAAGTTATGCCGGCCGCCTGTCTGGAGGAAGGATATACCGGAATAATAAGGAGAGTGCGCGAAAAAGGAATTACACGCATAGTCCTGGCATCATGCGTATGCTGTCCCTTAAATTTTATATGCAGCTCATGCACTGATCAGAGGAGCAGGCTCAAAAACGCCCTTTTTCAAGGCACCGGTATCAGCCGTTCAATGGTGGAGACATGCAACCTGAGGGGCGAAGTCCTCCGCCTTATACGCGCAAATGCGTTTAATGCTTTAAACAGTTTTATGTGGCTTATCGACCGTTCCCTGAAAATGGCAAGGATGTTAAAACCTCTTCCGGTGCTTGCAAGAAATTATAATTTTACCACAGGGGTTATCGGTAATTCAGAGGCTGCAATTTGCAGCGCTTTGACTCTTGCCAGATCAGGTTTTGATGTTTTTTTGTTCGGGAGCCCTGAACAGCCTTTTTACGAAAAACCGGATCATCCCAATATTTACGGTTTCGAGAATTCGTCAGTTAAAGGCTTTACCGGCACTCTCGGCGATTTTCAGATTTTTATCGAATCAGGAGAAACAAAGCAGACCTTGCAGGTTGGAACCGTTATTATTGGTGAGAAATCAATAAAAAGGATACC
>JAERRQ010000286.1 GCA_016735355.1 Desulfobacterales bacterium
TGTATGCAGCTCATCAATAAAAAGAACCACTTCGCCTTCGGCATTTTCTACTTCTTTTAAAACAGCTTTCAGGCGATCTTCAAATTCGCCCCTGTACTTGGCTCCGGCTATCAAAGCTCCCATATCCAATGAAACCAGCCTTCTGTTTTTGAGAGTGCCTGAAACATCGCCGTCAACAATGCGCTGGGCGAGCCCTTCAACAATTGCCGTTTTTCCCACCCCCGGCTCTCCAATGAGGACCGGGTTGTTTTTTGTCCTTCTGGAAAGAACCTGGACAATACGCCTGATCTCTTCATCGCGACCTATGACAGGGTCGAGTTTTCCAAGAGCAGCGAGATCCGTCAAATCCCGGCTGAACTTATCCAGAGCCTGGTATTTATCTTCAGGATTCGGGTCGGTTATACGTTGTGAGCCTCTAATGTCCATGAGCACGGTCAGAATCGATTCCCTGGTAACACCAAAACCGGCAAGCAGATTGGCCGCCTTGCCGTTTTTTTGGTCTGAAACAGCCAGCAGTATATGTTCAATGCTAACATACTGGTCTTTCATCTGCGTGGCTTCCGCAAAAGCCGCGTCCAGAACCTTTTTGGTTTCGTCGGAAATATAAGTATCGTTTATTCCGTTAATTTTTGGGAAGTTATTAATGATATCCATCAACTTGCCGGTGATTCCTTCAATCGGAATCCCGAGTTTTAGGAGTATGGAATTAGTTATCCCGTCTTTTTCCTTGAGCATTGCTCCAAGAAGATGCTCCGGTTCAATAAGCTGATTTTTCAATTCCGAAGCCAAAGCCTTGGCACTCTGAATTAATTCCTGCGATTTTATGGTAAATTTATCAAAACGCATAAAGACCCCCTTTAATGTTTGTCTGTTCTGATAAGCTGTCGTATTGTTTTATTTTATAATAAGCATTTATAAATATGCTTCAAGTTGCGGGGTCTTGTAATTTTGGAATATATTGACAAAATGGCCGATTTTTTGTCTTGTTTATAGGCTAAAATGCGGGGAAATACGGGGCGGAAAAAGATTAAATATCTCCAAAGAGCCTTGAAAGGGCGATACATAAGGAAGTCTCAAGCTATGCCTCATATTAAAGAATATATGTACCCCCTTTCAGGACTGATAATATAGAAGCCCGGGGGGTTGCCCCGGGCTGGTATCTGAAAACGGCAAGGCCTCTTAATATATGATTAAAAGATCCTGCAGATTTCCGACACTACGTCTAATGTTGGATTATCAGCGTTTCCTCCTTCAGTCATCCGCCAATATACTCGTTCAGCCGAAGCCTGGAATAGAAGAGAAAAGCTTTCATCTGTTACAATTGTAACACTCTCGGTTTTGTCATGATGGTGAATAGTTTCCACCGCTGTTGTTTCTGCAACTCCTTGTCTGGTAATTAAAAATTTTTCCATATTAGTTTTTATTTGCATTATTGTTTATCCTTTATGTTTTTGTCGATTACCGGTCTATAGAAACAAAAATTAACACACGCTGCACACCTATTGACTGTGGCAGGCTTTACACCCTGTTGGTCCGGTTTTTTCACCGGTTTCCTTTTTCGACTTGTGACAGTTTCTGCACTCTTTCATGACCTGTTTTTTTTCAAGTCTTTTCTTCGCTTTTAATTCTTCAATTGATCCTGCTGCCTTGGGAAAAAGATTATGACATTGATTGCAATCTCCAAGAGCTGCCTGGTGTATGCGGTGGGGAAACGTTACATTCCCTTTGTTACCTCCGAACAGGAGCATCTCTTCGGCGCCTCTGTTCTGAGCCGCAATTAATAGTAAAGGAGCAAGAATTGTTCCAATGATAAAAAACACTGATAGCTTGATCGTCACTCTACCCCCCTTGATTCAAGAACTTTTAATTTATCATTATAGGATCATCAGTCAGAAGCCATATCGGTCTTCCATTCTTCACAGAGCCTTCCCACGAGGTAATGACCCGGTTTAAGTGTGAGCTTTCCTGGCTGCCAGCCGTATGGCGCAGCCTCCCCGCCATTTTTATTCTTTTGAAAAATCATCTTTGCCTACTCCGCATACCGGGCATACCCAATCATCCGGAATGTCTTCAAATTTTGTTCCCGGATTTATTCCATTATCAGGATCACCTTCTGCCTGGTCATAAACATAGCCACATCCTTCGCATACATATTTATCCACAATAAAGCTCCTTAATATAAATGTTATTTTTTTTCTGCAGGGAACTTTTCATCCACGTTCCTAAGTTTGTAAGTCAAAATAACTTATGTATCTTACTTCTTTTTTTCCGTCTTCTGCAATAGCCGTCGTTTTGTATCAAAATGGTATAGGAAGGAGCAAGAGAAAACTCTAATATTTTTTTAATACTCCTATTACATCAAACGGTTTCATAAAATTAATAGCTCCTTGGTATTTGGTTTTTCAATTTATACTTGTTTAATACAACTTGCATACCAGAGCATTAACGGATATAGTTATTCAATCATAATGTTATGAATAATCAATAAATTATGATAGGCAGGTCCGCAAACAATATCACTTATATTTTTCAATAAATGCGTGCCATACATATTAAACATGGAATTGTCTGATACGGCATTGGATTACTTAACAACTTAATATTATTGTTTTTAATTTCAATAACGATATGAGCCACTTTATTGATGAGACACAGTTGCATCATGTTACAGTGAAAAATATTATTCAAATAAAATTAAATGATTTCGATATGTTACTTTCTATAAAATGTTTCTTTTGCCAAGGCATAATTGCTTCCGTTCCTAATTACCCATTTTTAACATATGGTCGCTTGCTTTAAATAACGCGACTTGAAGGAGGGAACATACCGTTGGAAAAAACACGATCAAACAAAGACAGACTGGATAGTGTCGTTGCCGAGATCCGGCACAACCGGCAACAGCGGGAAAAGGGTTATCGGGAGCAAGCGCTCAAAATTTATCCATGGATCTGTGCTCGATGCGGGCGCGAATTCACAGGAAAAAGATTGCGTGAACTCACAGTCCATCACAAGGATCATAACCACAATAACAATCCGCCTGACGGCAAAAACTGGGAACTACTGTGTCTCTATTGTCACGACAATGAGCACTCGCGATATCTTGATCAGGAATGGCATGACGGGGCGACCGATGGCGAGGAAGAGCCAACTTCTACATGCAGACCCTTCGCCGATCTTGAGGCCTTACTTAAGAATAAAAAGTAGTTGCTATAGTTGCTATATATGAGCATGTTTATCAAGAAAATTCAGGGTACAGTATGAGGGGTGTATGAAACAATATAATGTTCTTGTTGTTGGCGGGGCAGGTTATATCGGTTCCCACATGGTTAAATTCCTGCTGGATGCCGGTTCCGGGGTTGTTACACTCGACGATCTTTCCAAAGGGCATCGTGATCTGGTTTGTGGCGGTACATTTTATAAAGGGAGCATGGATGATCAGGCTTTGCTGGATAAAATTTTTTCAGAAAACAGGATCAATGCTGTGATGCATTTTGCCGCTTATTCACTTGTGGGTGAATCTGTTATTGATCCGCTTAAATATTATAAAAATAATCTTTACGGTACACTTGAGCTGATTAAAGGGATGATAAGGAACGGGGTAAAAAAATTTATATTTTCCTCCACAGCAGCTGTGTACGGTGAGCCTGTTGAAACACCGATAACGGAAGAACACCCCCCAAACCCGACAAATCCGTACGGAGCAACCAAGATCGCTGTGGAGCGGATGTTGCGGGATTGTGATACGGCTTATGACTTTAAATATATTAGCCTGCGTTATTTTAATGCTGCGGGCGCGGATGAGTCCGGTAAAATAGGGGAACGGCATGAGCCGGAGTCTCATCTTATTCCATTAATACTTGAAGCCGCGGCAGGAAAGCGGGAAAATGTCAGCATTTTTGGAACAGACTATCCTACTCATGATGGAACATGCATCCGGGATTATATTCATGTAAATGATCTTGCTCGGGCTCACAGCCTTGCCCTGGAAGCTCTTTTTGCCGGTCAACCGAGCGCGGTCTATAATCTCGGCAACAGCAAAGGCTATTCCGTAAGAGAGGTAATAAATGTTGCCGGAAAAATAACAGGTCTTCCAATTCCGGTTGTTGAGTCGGAGAGGCGGCCTGGCGATCCGGCTGTCCTGATAGCAGGTTCGAATAAAATAAAGCAAGAGTTGGGTTGGAAACCGCAGCGTGAAGATCTGGAAACTATAATCAGCACAGCCTGGAAGTGGCATAAAAGAGTATGAACTCACGGGAACCTATGCATGTAAGCGTTTACCAATTTTTAAATTATCCATTCAGCCTTTTTAGATTATCCCTAGCAAATTCAATCGTCGGGTCAATGGATAGTGCTGTTGTATAGTATTGAATTGACTTTGTTTTTTTGCCCATGTCCCTGTAATTGGAGGCAATGTTGGCATAATCTATGGCTGAGCCTGGATCAAGATGGATATTTTTTTTAAAACATTCTATCGCCTTTTCATGCTCTTTAAGTTTAAAATAACAGAAACCCATCAAATTATAGATATCAGTTCTTTCCTGATCTAATTTTTCTCCTTGCTTAAGCGCTTCCAGAGCCTCCTTATACCGGCCCAGATCTTTCAGGCAAACGCCCATATATGAATAGATAGTAGGCAGCTCCTGTTTATTCGGCTCTAAATCAAGGGCCTTATGAAAACAGCTTAAAGCTTTTTCCGGGGCTCCTGTATTGGCCAGACACGCGCCGATATAGAATTTTATGTAATATTTTCCGGGAAGCGTTTTGTCAGCTTTTTGGAGTTTAACAACGGCCTCTAAAGGATCGAATTTTTCTGTTATCATTTTGGCAGAGAACATTCCCACGCTTGTGCCCCGGGATCTTTCTCTGAAATGTGCCCCGGGAATGATTGAATAAAATGCGGGGATCTCAAGTGCGGGATGCATTATATTAATCAGCAATACTTGCATCTCTTTTTTTGACAGCGCTGATATACAATTTTCTATTTCAATTCTGATGTTCTTGTTTGAAAGGTCAGTCAGGCTGGATATTGCGACTATTTTAGAGGGCTTTGTTATAAACTTTGCATGTTCAATTGCTTTGAATTTAGGCAGACCGCTGGCAACATAGTTGGAGGATGTATTAAAGTCGCCTCCGAGTTGGGCTGTCTCGGTCAGGGCCCGGCTTAAGGCTTTTTGAGGATCCGGGGTTGTGCCGGCTGTCCAGACTATTTCACTGGTTTCCGGGAAGCTTGCAGGATCAAACGCCATAACTCCAATGCTAGGTATTCCCATATCGAGTGAAAAATCGGATATATACAAATTTATACCGGCGTTTCTGTATTTTTGCAGCATTTCAACTACCATCGAATCGGTTACAGTATCAGTATCTATTGCAGGCACATTAAGGTTGTCGCGGCTGATAATTGATGAAACATGCCTCTCGACAATTTCACATATTCCCTGGAGGACAGCCTCCTCCGCACAGTTCCCCGCAGAAGGACCATTAAATTCATTGATGGCAAAAAACCAGTCAAATGGAACCAGGATTTCTTTGTTGTGGGTAAGATTGTAAGCCGTGGTCCATTTTAAGGGGAGTTCCTCAAAAATTTTTTTTGCCTGTTCCAGATCCCGGGAATCATCATGCACGGATTTGGCTATCATTTCAAAAGAAAGCGCTTCATTTTTCAGATCGGCATATTTTCCAATAACAAAATTTTTCTGATCCGCTGCAAAGCTAAATAAGCTGAACCTCTCTGCAAGTTCCATCACAGCACTGGCCTCAGCTTGCTGAGATGTTGCGCCCTTTCCCATTTGCTTTTTTGTCCCGATCACTCTTGCTGCATCTTTTCCGCAATTACTGAAATAAACCGGAATGCCAAGCCTGCCATTATCTATCCTTTCCGTACTGTCCAGAATATTCAGACCGGTCTCTGCCAGTTTTCCCCTGAACCTCTTTACAGTCTCTTCCGGCGGCAATATTTTATCCTGATCCAGAGTGAAACTTTTAAATGCATCGTTTAGAATAATTTTGGAATTCATATGGTTAATTTTCTCCCACTATAGACCTTTAGATTATTAATTTTAAAAGTATAGAATTAGGCAATAATACTGTATATCTCCGACCTATAACGCAGTGAAATTATTTATGTGACGGTCTATGTTTATCATTATTGGAGCTCCTGTAAAATTGAACATCTGCTTTTTCGAGTGTTATCAAGCCCTCTTTAATTGCATGCTCAATGTAAGAAAGGAAATCTTTTATTTTTTCATGTGTGTCAACAATTTCAACGATAATCGGCAAATCAAGAGAAAGTCGCAATATTTTTGAGGTAT
>JAERRQ010000296.1 GCA_016735355.1 Desulfobacterales bacterium
CAGGGTGTTGAAGCTCAGACACTGGCCAACCTTTATCTTGCGCTGGAACATGATCTTGAGATTATACCTGTGATCAACAAGATAGACCTTCCATCAGCAGATATTGAACGGGTGAAACGCCAGATTGAAGAGGATCTCGGGCTCGATCCTGAAGCCGCCTTACTGGTGTCCGCCAAAGAAGGTACAGGGATTGATGATGTGCTGGAGGGAGTGGTCAAAAATCTTTTACCTCCGTCAGGAGATTCTGATGCGCCTTTAAAAGCATTGATTTTTGATTCGCACTACGATCCTTTTCGCGGCACCATAGTTCATGTGCGTGTTTTTCAAGGGAAAATTAAACCCGGAGATATAATCACATTCATGTCCAATCGTGCGGAAAATAAAGTTGAGGAGGTCGGACTGTTCCGATTGGAAAGAATCCCGCAAAAAGAACTTTCTGCCGGTCAGGTGGGATATATTATAGCCGGGATAAAGACTGTAAGCGATACCAGGTGCGGAGATACTGTCACATTAAAGAAAAATCCGTGCGCGGTTCCGATGGAAGGATTCAAGGAAACGAAACCGGTTGTTTTTTCCTCAATATACCCTGTGGCATCCGATGGCTATGCGGATCTTGTCATGGCTCTTGAAAAACTGAAGCTGAATGATGCCGCACTTGTTTATGAAAAAGATTCTTCAGCAGCGCTCGGGTTTGGTTTCAGATGCGGTTTTCTGGGATTGCTGCATCTTGAGGTCGTTCAGGAGAGGCTGGAAAGGGAGTATGACCTTTCTCTTATACTGACAGCACCGACCGTGCAGTACAAGCTTATAATGACAGACGGCTCTGAAATGATAATCGATAATCCTGCTCTTTATCCGGACCCTGCTTCCATAGAATATTCCGAAGAACCTTTTATAAGGGCGGCTATCATAATTCCCGACAGATATATGGGCGCAGTCATGCAGCTTTGCATAGACCGCCGGGGTATTAACAAAAATTATCAGTATCTTACCAACAGCAGGCTGGAGATGATCTTCGAACTTCCGTTGGCGGAAGTTATTTATGATTTTTATGATAAACTCAAATCGATAACCCAGGGATACGGGTCATTTGACTATGATATCATAGATTACAGGAAAGCAGATCTTGTAAAGGTGGATATACTGATAAATTCGGAGCGGGTAGATGCATTATCTAATATAATACACAGGGACAGGGCGGTTGAGCGCGCAAGAGGCATATGTGAAAAATTGCGGGATGAAATACCCAAACAGATGTTCAAAATACCGATTCAGGGGGCGATCGGAGGCAAAATAATTGCCCGCAAGACTATTTCAGCCTTCAGAAAGGATGTCACCGCCAAGTGCTATGGAGGTGATATTACACGCAAAAGAAAGTTGCTTGAGAAACAGAAAAAAGGTAAAAAAAGGATGAAGATGGTGGGCCGGGTTATGATCCCGCAATCTGCATTTCTATCAGTTTTAAAAACCGATAATGATTAAGGAATGAGGACAAACTAATGGGAAAAACAGTGGCGGAGAAGATTTTTGCTTCTCATATTATTGATAACCCTTCGGGAGATATCAATGTTATCAGGCTGGATGCTGTATTCTGTCATGAGATAACAACTCCAGGCGCTATTAATGATCTTATTGCAAGAGGAAAGGATAAGGTGTTTGATCCTTCAAAAATAAAAGCAGTGATTGATCATGTTTCACCTGCTAAGGATTCCAAGACAGCCTTGCAAGGTAAAATTCTTAGAGATTGGGCCAGGCGCCATAAGATCACAGATTTTTTTGATATCGGCAGAAATGGGGTATGCCATGCGATTTTTCCTGAAAAGGGATTCGTTCGCCCCGGATATACCATAATCATGGGCGATTCGCATACATGCACTCATGGCGCATTTTGTGCTTTTGCGGCGGGTGTGGGTACTACGGATCTTGAAGTCGGCATCCTTAAAGGCGTGTGCGCCTTTCATTATCCGAAAACTATTCAAATCAGTATTACAGGCAGCCTGGGAAAAGGTGTTTATGCAAAGGACGTTATACTCTCAGTAATAAGCGTTCTGGGAGTAAACGGAGCCACAAACAGGGTGGTTGAGTTTGCAGGACCCGTTATCGACTCTATGAGTATGGAATCTAGGATGACTCTTTGCAATATGGCGGTTGAGGCCGGAGCAACATGCGGGATATGTTATCCTGACATGACAACCGTTGAATATCTATGGGAATTTATACAGGATGAGTTCAAGTCAAAAGATGAGGCACTTGAAAAATATAGTGAATTTGCAGCGGATCCGGATGCAGAATACGACCGAATTATTGATCATGATGTAAGTAACCTGGAGCCGCAAGTGACATTTGGTTATAAACCTGACCTGGTGAAAAACGTTCAGGAAATGGAAGGAGAAAAAGTAGATCAGGTCTACATAGGATCATGCACTAACGGAAGAATTGAAGATCTTCGCATAGTCGCTGAAGTTATGAAAGATAATCGGATAAGCGATTCTGTTCGATGTATTATTTCTCCTGCCACTCCACGGATATATCAACAGGCCCTGGAAGAAGGGCTCATGAAAATATTTATGGATGCTGGCGCATGTATTACAAATCCGACTTGTGGAGCCTGCCTTGGAATGAGCAACGGGGTGCTTGCCGAAGGAGAAGTCTGCGCCTCAACGACCAACCGGAATTTCAATGGTCGAATGGGCAAAGGGGGAATGGTCCATTTAATGAGCCCGGCAACTGCCGCTGCATCAGCCATTGCCGGTAAGATTACAAATTCAAGGCTTTATGCCTCAGAATAATCAGAGGAACGTAATGAAAAATTTTAACGGAAAAGCACTTTTTATAGATAGATCGGATATTAATACCGATGAAATTATACCTGCAAAATATTTAACTGAAATATCAAGGGAGAGCTTAAAAGCGTATCTTCTGGAAGATCTTAAACTGGAAGAATTTGATCCGACAACTGATCTTGCCGGAAAGAGTGTAATAATAACCAGGGATAATTTCGGATGCGGCTCTTCACGCGAGCATGCTCCCTGGGCTCTTGAGGCTAACGGTATTAACCTTGTTATTGCTGAAAATTTTGCCAGGATTTTCAAACAGAATATGTTTAACTGCGGTATGCTTGCCGTTGAACTTCCATCGGAAACTATAGGGAAAATTTTTAAGCTGTTCGCAGAGAAAGAAAGTATTGTTGAAATCGATTTAAATAGAAGCGCTATCGTTATTAAAGGAGATGGTCAGCAGGAGGAATTCATTTTTTCCATATCCGATTTTGACCGGGCGCTGGTTGAAACCGGTGGATGGGTTGAATATGCGGACTCGAAATATTAAAGGGAGTCAAATTGATTTGTGGTGGAGCTGAGGGGGCTCGAACCCCTGGCCTCATGACTGCCACTCAGTCTTGGCTGCCGCTGAAGCTTTTCATTGGCCAGTTAATAGATGCAGGCATCCAGTATGGCTAGCACTTCATCCAGCACTTCGTCATTGCAATGTTCGATTCGCTTTGCACGCCGAGCTCGGAAATCAACAGATTTAACTTGCTCAACCATAATGAAACCTGTCAGCCTACTCTCTTTCGGGATAGGGACATGAAAGGGGAAAACACGTTCTGTGTTCGTAACTGGGCATACAATAGCTAACCCTGTGCTGCGATTGAACAAGTCCTTGCTGACAACAAAAGCCGGGCCGTCGCCCTTTCTGCTCATGACCGGATTGTGGATCAAATGTGATCGCGATAATGTCCCCTTGCTTGGGGACATACGCAGCCACTTACCACACCTCCTTACCAACGGGATCACCCCAGTCGACTTCACCGATTTGATAATTTTCAGGAATACGTGCAACAATGTCCTTAAGTCTATGCTTACCGCGTATTTTTTTGGCAGGTCTGACAAGCATGACGCCGTCTTTTACACTGATATCTACCTCATCACCGACTCCAAGCTGCGCATCTGCGAGTAGATTCTTTGTAAGGCGAAGCCCTTGGCTATTTCCCCATTTATGGATTTTTGCAAGCATTTGACCACCTCCTTATGTATATCCTAAGTATAGCCATCATAAACAAAAAGATCAATAACTATTTTCGGCCAACGCTCCGAGTTCATACGGTTGCTAAGATGCAAAAAGTATAACGCCATACCCCAAACTGATGGCAAAATAATGTAACGCTATGTTTTGAAGTATCCCGCTGCTTTACCCAGCCGTTCTACCCCGCCAAATAAAAAAGGGCCATAGGGGGATATATTGATTGCTTAAACGTCCCTATCCCTATATGGCTTTATTAGCGCAGCTTCCTCGCAACATAAACCCCATAGCTGTAATATTTTTTAAATTTCTCATAAAGAGATATTTCTTTCTTTTCAGTCTCTACTATTGCTTGAGCATTTTCGTTGTTCGCATTCCGAACTATGAATTCGGCAAAACTGTTTTGCAATGGCCGATAATAATTTTCCAACCAGCAACGCTCTGGTAAAACAAAGTACGCGACCGGAGAATAACCATTCTTTTCCAATATATTGATTTTCGAGGAAGCAGTATCTATTTCTGGATACTCAGCTTCCCAGTACTTTTGGATTTCAGATGGCCGATCACTGGTTGTCCAAGTAATTTCTGATACTACCAGTAACCCACCGGGCTTCAAAAAACGTCTCCAATCATTTATTCCTTTCTTGAAGCCGATATTATATATAGCCCCCTCAGACCAAATTACATCATATTCCTCATCGTCAAATTGCAAATTTTCCATCGAACATACAAGAGGGTTAATTTTTTTACTTAAGCCTTCATTTTTAGCGTTACCTTTGAGCACCTCGATAAACTCGGGTAAAAAATCTATAGCTGTGATTTTGGCATT
>JAERRQ010000092.1 GCA_016735355.1 Desulfobacterales bacterium
AATCCGGTGCATAAAATTACCGGAGCGCCATATCTTTTTTGCTTTGGAAAAACAAAAAATGATGCCGTCAGCAAAATTATGCCTGTCACAAAGAGCGACTGCATGGGAGTGCATAGATATACAAGCAGGAAGGAAAATATTAATCCTCCGGATACATCTCCGATATTATCGATCATATAAATGCGTGTGCCGGAATAACCGGATTTTTTACTTCGCAGAACAAACAGGGTATAGGGCAGAACAAATCCGAGCAGCAGCCCGTAAGGGATGATCATGCAGAAGGTATATCCAAAAACAGAATAAAAGCCTACCGAACTTCCGTGAATAAATACAAAATCGCGCAGGATTCTGATGGCGAATATTTGCAGCACCGGCAAAAACGAGAGCAGCATGGAAAGCCGGGCAAGACTTGTTGCAGATGCTTTACGCATTGTTCCGGAGGCAAAACGCGCCAGCATTGTGCCGATTCCGCCAATGATCAACCAGTTGAAAAGAATCAGGGCAATGACAAATTCATTGCCGGAAAAGAGAGAAAGAAATTCCCGGATGGTCAATAACTGGGTAACGACGGATGAAATGCCGGTGGCTATTACCAGGAATATTACGGCTCTATCATTCTTCAAAATACTGGACCTGGTAAGTAAGAACCTCCAGACCGCTATTTTTCCAGGCATCGGCAGGAAGACCGGCCTTCATGCACAGGTGAGCCAGAAACTCCTCCGGTTTTGGCAGCTGTTTCCAGACCTGGGGCAGAAAAGTTGCACCGGCCGGTCCTTTGCTGAGAATTACACCATCCACATTTACTTTAAGTTTTTTTATCAGATCAGCGCCGTCTTTATATTCTAAAGGCTTTGGTTCTGAAAGGATGCTTATTTCAATTTCAATTTTTTTCAGCTCGTCTTTCAACAGAGCAGGAAAACGCGGATCGCGGAATGCAGCGTTGACTGCATTTTTACGTACTCCGTCTTTCACGGAATCCGAATCGGAAATATTGCCTATACATCCTCTCAATCCGCCGTCAATATTCAGTGTAACAAAAGTTCCCCTGTGTGTTTTGAATTGATTATCCTTTAAAGCTGTAGCAAGCTGATCAGCTTTGTTTTTTGCGACATTAAATCCGAGTCTTTTCATTATGGTCTGCCGGGCAAGATCCAACAAAATCGTACCCTGTTCCGCATTGAATTCATTGGACATGTCTTTGCTGGTTTTCATAAGAGATTCTCCGTAAAAGGCTATAGCGGCATATCCGACTACTCCGGAGCGGCCGCCGGCAGTGTCGCCGCTGTTGGAATAATGCAACAAAACAGGCTGCCAGTTATGATGTAGCGCCATCTTTATCAGGACCGCAACCGGTATTTTGCCGCAGGCGGAATTATCTTTTTTCAACAGTTCTTTATAATCAAGCGCTAATATCTTATCGATAGTATCCTTATCCCTTGTAACAGCCTCCTCATATGGAAGATAATGGGAAAGATCCGAACTGGCTATAACCAGGGTCTTTTCATCAAGGAGTTTTTCAACGGCCATTGTTAATTTATCGATGTTACAGGGGCCTGTTACAATCGGTATGATTGTAAAATTTTTCAGATAAAATTGCAAAAACGGAAGGATAACTTCAATAGAATGCTCAGAATTGTCCGAAGCTATAATCGTCCTGAATAGTTCCGGCTGTTTAAGAAGTTTTTTTGCATCTGCATGCAGTTTTATCAGGCCAAAAGGGGTTTCATATGCATCGGCATCTCCGACTGCGCAATTTGAAAAGCCGATCCTGTGATCCGGCCCCAGCAAAATGACCTTTATAAAGTTTTTGCCGGAGAGGGCCTGCGAAGCATGGGCGGCGGTTAATCCTGAGTAAATATATCCTGCGTGCGGGAATATGAGAGCCTTAAGAGGTTTGCCGGAGGGAAGACGGATATGGTTTTTTTTCGCCTCTTGAGTAAGCCGGTCTAATAACCGACTTAATTCAGCCTGATCGGCCGGATAAAAACTGCCCGCAAAAGCCTGCTTTCGGATACCGGCGGCCTGTGCATCATCGACATATATATAACACACCGAAATTAATGTGAGAAGTACCGCAAGGATTAAATTTTTTACCAGGCATCTCATAATAGGTTCCTCCTATTATTTGTGAGAATCCGGTTATTTGTGAGAATCCGGAATTACGATGCATATTATTTTATTAAATCGACTACAATATCGACCGCTCTTTCCAGGCTCAGCTTACTGGTATTAATAACTAAATGATAAAGTTCCGGTTTGTCATAGCCCACCTCTCCCATTTTGCGGTAAAGCCTGGCTCTTCTTACATCATATTGCTCCACAATATTTTTTGCCTTGGTAGGCAAAAAATTGTGATGTTCCACCATAAAATTTATTCTATCCTGTTTGTCGGCGGCAAGCAGAACATGATATGCATTTTTTAAATCCCTTAAAATATATTGTCCTCCCCTGCCCAGGATAACACAATTATCCTCTTCTGCAATACGAGACATAACCTTGTAAAGGGTTTCTATGTATACTTTCTCATCGATATAACCTTTCTTATCACCAACTAGACGATCAATATATTTTCCTGAAATAAACCCATCGATCATTCTGTGCAGAAGACCTCCGGCATCTTTTTCGATAGACCTGACCCAGTGGGATGTAACCTTGGCATCCTTTGCCACCATATTAATAATCTCTTCGTCAATTAGAGCATATCCAAGTTTTTTGGCTAACGGATAGGCCACACTTAAGCCGCCTGCCCCACCCTGTCTGGATATTGTTATAACCGCCATGTCATATCCCCCCCTTAAATCGCTGTTTATAAGATTCATTTTCTTTCTTGGAATTATATTTTGTTTAATTATTTGTCAATAAATACCTTTTTTGCTACAATTTTTATTATCATATAAGTACGTTCAGCATAGATGAGGTAAGTATGTCCAAATTGCGCAAAGATCTATTTTATAATTCGGACCTTTCGTTTAATGTGTTTCATGATCTGATGTCAAAACGGATCAAGAAAATCCTCCTTGTTTCCAGCCCCTATGATGCATTTATCATGGAAGAGGATGGCCGTATCGCCGAAAGGATTATTAATGAATATCGAGGCTTGAACCTCAGTCGGCCACCAAAACTCACCTGGGTCTCCACCGCCGCAGAAGCTATGGATATTCTTTCGAGGAAAAAATTTCATCTTGTAATTACCATGCCCCGCATCAATGATATGGATCCTTTTATCCTGGGTAAAATGATCAAACAGCAATTCCCGGATCTTTTCGTCTATCTTCTTGAACATAACGCGGGCAATCTCCTTACCAATCAATTATACCCTGATCATAAATATATAGACAAGATGTTTGTATGGTATGGGAATGCCGACCTTCTTCTATCAATCATAAAGAGCATTGAAGATCAGTTGAATGTTGTTAGTGATACACGGAAAGCAAGGATAAGAGTCATTATTTATGTGGAGGACTCCCCCATATACTGTTCATCCATACTTCCGCGGCTTTACCGGGA
>JAERRQ010000107.1 GCA_016735355.1 Desulfobacterales bacterium
TGATCTATTTGCTCCTGAACAAGGGAGTGATCCTTTGTCAGTTGTTCAAGCTGTTCATTTCTATAAAGATATGTTCGGCTGTCTCCCACATGGCCGATAACAAACCCCTTCTCGGAAAAGGCCAACAATTCGGCCGTGCACCCCATCCCTTTGTGATCGGGATTGCGGGCTGTATGATCCAAAATTTTTGTATTGCTTAAGCTAAATGTCTTTTGAACCAGCTCCACAGTTTTCTTTTCAGATCTACCTTTATAGTTTAAAAAAACCTCAGCTGCCGTTTCAATAAAAATCGAGCTGGCAAGTTCACCAGCCGCAGCTCCACCCATACCATCGGCTACTGCACAAAACCCGGATTCGGGTTTTATGATAAAAGCATCTTCATTATTAGGCCGCTTTAGACCGGTATCCGATTTACCAAAAAAAGATGTTGGAAGCATAATATTTATTCATTTGCATAGGAACGAGAATTTATAGATTATTTGAAAATTTATATAATTTCGCTTCTCAGGCTGAGACCGTTGAAAAATATTGAATAAAATGATATTTTAAATATACAAAATTTAATTTTAATAAAATAATTTGATAAAATCAATCTCTTTATAGTGAGGGCCTTGTATCATCAAAGGAAATTACTGCATGGAAACAGGCTTGAATCATGGCACATATATGAAAGATAGATATATCCAACAACTCAAATCGGAATCTGAAAGTGAAATAATTGATAAGACCGCCAACTATACAACAAAATATTATGCAGTTTACCATATCCTGTCCCTCACAGAAAATAATCCCGAAATTATAGACCTTGAAATAATTCTGGCAATGCAGGATCTTCTCATAAGTTCAGAATTTTCACAGCAAAGGCGCAGCCTGTTCCTATTTCGGCTTGCAGCTGAAACCCTCAGCTCCGTAATAATTCACTCTGACAATAAACTTATGGCCGATACAGCTTTTTCAGCCATGACATATGTTATGAAAAGTACCACCACCGGGCATGCCCACAGAGCAACATCAGAGGCAATGAGCGCTTTGCCGTTTTCAATCTATGGACCGGAAATTACAACTAAAAAAATAGATACAATTCCTGAAGTAGACTGGCATGAAATACTTGACAAAAATGGTTTCAAGGCTGCGGGCAGCCCGCTTTGCATGGGAAGGAGTATGGTTATACCTGTCCAGCAGAAAGATAAGTTGTTTGTATTTAAAATGGCTCTTTCCGGGGATTCTCCCAAGCTGCTCCGGGAAGAAGCTCTATGGATGGATCATCTAGGATCGGAACAATATTCATTTCCTTTGAAGTTCAGGATTCCTGTGGCAGTAAGGATAAAAAACCGGCATCTGTTCAGATTAAATGGGCAACATGATCAATTTCCCGGGAATAAAGATATACATCCCAAAAGATATGCAATCGGTTTTATTGCTGATAAAGATTATTTTACATATCCTAATGATCCTGAAACAGTAAATAAAATTTCAGATCATGAATTCAAGGAAGTAATATTCAGGAATGCATGGCTGCTTGGCAGCCTGGCCTCGGCGGGGATTATCCATACCGCTCCCATACCCCTGTTTCATAACAGAGTGCAGGCGGGCAGGAGAAGAGACAACGGCCTGTATGAATGGTTTCGTGCAGGGAGAATCGACAGGTGGCTCGATTCATGCGCTTTTCCAAACCTTGGGATTTCGGGTCTCAGAGATTTTGAACATCTGGAAAGTTTCCAAGGAAAAAATTTTAACCTGTACAGGTATATCGGAAATCATTTTTTAAGTCTGCTCCTTGTGACCGGCAGTTTTTTTCGTAATAAAAAAAGCGACTTGATCGGTTTGGATTCGAAGGGAAATCCGATAGACGCGCGCTATCTTTTCAATAAATCCTTTTTAAAGGAACTTGTAACAGGTCTATTTCTAAATTATTACAATGGATTTGTCGGAACTGACTTTCGAGGTGATCTTCCTATAAATTTGAATAAACTGATAAACAGAATGATCGAAGAGATGGGAGTCGATCGATATATGGAGGAGGTATTCAGAATAGCGGATCAGATTGAAATGACCAAGGATGAGTATATCTCTTTTTTAAGAGAAAAAAAAATTTTTGATGATAATAATAATCAAATAGATCTGCCTGAACAGGGGAAAAGAGACATTATAATTCACAGTGGTCCGCATTTAGGCGGTTTTAACGAAGCAATTTCATTACCCGAACTTATCGATGCAAACAGGGTTATGTCTGCTTTGTGTATCGCGGGAAAATACTGGAAGAAAAAAGAGGCTGGGAATATGTATGTCTGATGATTTAAACCAGCTCCAAGAGCAGGTATTATCTCCATTCCTCTTACAGGTGGATTAAAAAATTTCGTAAAAAGAGACCCGAACCTAAGGACTCGCTCAAAAATAACTTCACATTTTAGCATCCCAGCTTCAGGCTGCCTTTGCACGATCCTCATCACGCAAAGTCCTCAAAATAGCTTGCTATTCCTGCGGCTTTGCGC
>JAERRQ010000327.1 GCA_016735355.1 Desulfobacterales bacterium
GTTAGGTTTGTTTGATCTAAAATTACAAAAGTTGAAGGAATAGCAAGCTATTTCAATATTTTTGTAACTTTAGATCGGGCAAAGATGGCCTGAAGCTGTGATGCATAGTTGGGGAAGCTATTTCGTCCTCGTTCCTTAATCAGGCATAAAAAAAAATCTTGGGAGGAATCGAAAGAATCCTATCGTAAAATGAAAGCTTTTGATGTGAATTCGATGATGGAATACGGCTTTCCCACCTGACGTGCTCCTCTTACGAGGAGAGGACGTCGTGAACGACTCTCGTTGCCAAGGCTCTCTCAATTCAGGGAAGACCCCCATTTTTCCTGAAACATACCGGAATAAACAATTTTGAACATTAGCTCCAGCAAAGTGCCGGCCGGAATTTCTATACCATGCGGCTCTATACCTTTACTTAACTGTGCAAATTCCTTTGACTGCTTTTTTAAATATTCCAAATCCTGGAGTAATTTGTTAATCTTTACCTTATCATCGGGATTAAGTTTTTTTGCCCAGGCTCCTTTTTCCCATTTTGCATTTAACTCTTTGATTTTTACAGGCGGCGCAACAAGAAGCTGCCTGCGAATTTTTTGGCTCTTAAAAACCTTTTGGGATTCTATTAAATTTTTAATCAATTTTTCGATATTATCCCTGGCTGATTTAATTTCTTCAGATAGCATCTTTTGAGCCTGTTCCGGCAGCATAATATTGATGGCTTTCAACACTGCTTTTTTTTTCTCGGTTTTTTCTTTAAACTCCGCAACTGCGCTGCGCCAAAACAACTGACTGATTTCATAAATAAGAACTGATGATTTCTTTTTTGCATTGAAGGGAGCCTGTATTTTTTTCAATATCCCAGGAAATAATCTGACAGTTTTTTTAAAGAGTTGTTCTCCGGTAATCACCTTGAAGATGATAACTGTCGTTGCAAACCAGTCCTGCAGGTGCAAAATCCGGGATAAATCTCTAAAAGTAGAAATCAATATCTCATTGGTCAGCAATTGGGAAGGGGTAGCATAATATGGTGTTCCGCCCAGCTGCGGTTGAGCGATTTTATAATTATCTTTTTCTTTAAAAAAAACAGATGTTTCCACATCAATCAGCCCAATCGAGAATTTTTCCGGTGATTTTAAAAACAAGGGGTAATGCGCCTGCTCGCCAGCTACAATCAAATTATCCGGCTTAAGATCCCGCATGGCAACACCTTTTTCTCTTAACCAGGATAACAGGTCAAGCATGTTGGTAACAATTCCCCCAATTTGAAGTTTGTTTTGGAAAAATGATATCTCTATAATATATTTTTTGATTATTTTTCTATATGCTTCGACATCCTTAATGTTGGCTTTAAAAATTGTTTTAAACAATCTGTTTAAATCATCTGTCAATTCAGGTGGTATGCCTTCCTCGTTTTTTGAGATGGAATTTCCGGACAGATGCAGCAGGAACCACTTGCGGAGCTGGTACGCAGGAATTGATGACTTGGCATGCCCGGCTGTGAATTCTTTGACCTGCTTTTTACATTTAGTATATAAAATTTGTATTCCGGCATAAACAGGGGTGGTGATTATACCATATTTGCTTTCAAATTCGTGCAGATCCCAGATAACGCTTGGTTGTTCAGTTATTTCCCGTTCCATTTTATCTTTAACGGAATGCATATTTTTCAAAATATGTCCCAGGAAAAAATATTTTGATAAATTCATAAAATATGCAAAGGAAGCGCCGATTTTCAAATATTCCTTATAACCTGGATATCTCCCCACCCATTGAATATATTTTTCTTCAAGTTCTTCAGCAGTCAAAAGAGATTCTCCCGGAAAGGGATGGATCTGTTGCATAATGACTGAAATCATGGGTATAATGCATTCTCTGGGAGCCAGGATATCTATAATATCCTTCTCCTTCTTGATGCTTTCAAGGTACAACCCAAAATCATTAATCGGCTCCGGGGGAACCTTGATAACCATGTGGATATCATAAATCACATAAAAACATCTGCTTTTGCTGCTGCTTTCTTGACCTATTTGACCAATTGTGATCCGTCTTTTTGACCATGCCTTGTTTTGCCTCACGCGTAGTTCAAAAATTGAATTTGGAGCGGCTTGTTCTGCATCGGCCAGGTAAAAATTCGCAGGTGCGTCTTCCGGAGCGCTTAACTGCTTTTTGTACAATTTTAAAAAATAATATACTATCCTTTCAATCTCATTTAATTCCTGTTCATTAATTTTAAAAAGCTTGATCTTATCTTCAGCACCCTCAATCTCATCTTTTTTGTTTTTTCCTGATCTCTTTAAATTATATAATAACACGGCAAACATTTTGTAAGCATATACCAGCAGAATAAGAACAATAATACCTGGCAAAACTTTTGTTAATACGAAAAGGATGAAAGCTGCAACTTCCTGATTTTCTTGTTTCTTTAACGCCAAAGAATCAAAGAGTTGCTCCTTTTTTTCATAATAATATTTTATGATGGCCTTTTTATATGATGTGGTTTCCTGATAAGCACTATTTTCAATATGATCTATATCTACCCTTAAAATCATATCTGCTTTATTATTATTTTTATAATAAACTATTTCACCATTTCCCCATACATCATCTGCAAGTATAAACTTTCCATTTTTTAAATATACGAGATCCTTTTCGATTACCATTTCCCGATTAAAAAATTGAATACCGCCAACAACAATCAACATAGTCAGCAGAATTATCAATATTATTATTTTTTTCATCTTCTGTTAATATATGTGCTTGCGGAAGGTGTTTTTGGATATGAAAAAACAGTCATTGCCGGGCAGACATTTTTCAAAGGTCCCTAAGTGAATAATGTCCCCATATACATAAGGCCCCATATATATAAGGTCTTCATATACATAAGGGCCCATATATATAGGGTCTCTATATACATAAGGGCTCTAAGCAAATATTGTGCCTATCCATTGGCCTGTCAAGCATGTGAGTATGATTACAAGTGCGGCTATCAAGAGGTGTTCTGCAATTACGGCCCACGGGTTTGAGCCGCTGTCCGACGCCATTTTATAACTTAGCAGAATCAGAACCGCAGCCCCCCATGTAATATTGACAAAAATGGCTGTTTGGAGTTTAAAAATCAGAACCGGTAGTAAAAAAGTCAACGCAAATAGAAACTTTGATAAAAAGGTTGATATGGTAGCCGCCCATATCTCTTTTATGCTATGTGTGTTTTCCGATTCTTCAGCAATGTGTATGCCAAGCGCATCTGAAAGGGCGTCTGCGATAGCTATGGTGCATATGCCGCCTATCACTGCAAGTCTGGAGTGTGTGCCTGCATTCAAGCCCACCATAAGCCCCAGGGTTGTAATAACACCTGACGTCAGACCAAAAAAAATTCCTTTTTTGACAGATTTGCTTACCATATTTCTGGGTCCGATCATGCTATTGCGTTTAAAACCAATGTGATAGGTTTATCCTCCTCGCTCTTGCCTGTAAAACGTATGGGGCCCGGTTTTCTGTATTGGTCGGCGCCGGGCTCCGCTGCAAGCCATTTATCCCTTAGAGCCTTGACTACCCTGAAAGCTGCTGAATTAATATCTACGACACTCTTCTCCATTACAAGAGCCAGTCTGCCCTTTCTCTCTTCAAGATGCATAAGAGGAGCAATGGGAATTCCGATGGGCTTCCAATTGTTAAAGTCCTGATCGAGATTCATGATTGCGGCCATATAGCCTGTCATGCCTCCAGCTATGAGGCTGAAAACCGTTAAGCCGAGATTATATGTATAATTACAGTCAAACATTGTTGGATCAGTCCCTCTGCCATCATAGCCGTAAAAATGTGATTGTGTTTTAAAATCGGGAACGGACTTATTATATATTTTTTTCACTGATGCAGGAATATATTCCTTTTCTGTTATAAGACCAGCTTTTACCATGGAATTATTAAGTATTTTTGTTGATGTTATTTTTTCTTTGACAAGCAGAAGTGCAGAGCCGTCATCATAGTTCCTGAAAATTACAGATCCGAAAGAATCAGGATCAATTCCGTCTTTTTTCAGAGTCTTAACAAAATAATCTCTCTCTATTCCTATTTTGTAGACTCCCTTTTCTTTCAGAATATTCAGATAATCCTGAACAATTTCCATAAGAACTTTATCCGTCTCCACCTGGGAAAAGGGGAAATTCCCATGGCTGTCACGCTCCATCAGCAGTCCTTCCTTGAAAAAATCGGGAATATCACTAAAAAGATCATCATCCCTTCTGCTCCAGTATGATAGTTTATTCTCCTCCTCATTAAGCCTGGCCAGCCTCCTTAAATATTCAAGTTTATTTTCAAGAAAGGGGAATTGTGTATGAAAGTCAGCATCGTGAATTTCGTTATATTCCGCAATAATCGTATTCAGCTTGATTATAAATGTTTGAATCTCATTAATAAACTCAAGCACGCCCTCGGGTAGTACTATGACGCCGTAGTTTTTGCCTGCCGCAGCCCTTTGCACTATACAGTCACAAATTATCCTGGAAAGATGCCTTAGCGTCATACCGTATGCCAGAAAGTCTATCCTGTTTTCCTCCCGGGCCCTCTCGATCCTCGACTCATCTATGTAGTCGGCAAGATCCTCTCCTATAAGAGTCAAATTTGCATGAGTCTGAAGCGCTACCTCCAAAGCCAAGTGGCTTGCCACCCTTCCCATTACCTTGCAAATATGCCAGTATTTGACATCGGAACTGCAATCTGTGCAAAGGTTGCTTATTGAACTTGCGAAAGCTCTGGCAGCAGAATGGAAACCAAAGGATATTGCGCATAAAATATTTCCGTCGGCATCCCTTACCTGTACATCGCCGTCTATTGTTTTGGGAACACCAATGACCTGAATTCCGTCATCAAACATATTCTGGGCCAGAAAAGCCGCATTTGTATTAGAATCATCTCCTCCTACTATGACCAGAGCATCGATCTTAAGCTTGCTGCATGTCTCTTTTGACAGTGCCGTTTTCTCCTCTGTATCGATTTTTGTACGGCCTGTTTTTATCATTGAAAAGCCTCCGAGATTCCTGTGGGTATCTATAATATTGTCTGTAAGCTCAACAGCTTCACTTTCAATAATACCGTCCGGGCCCATAAGAAAGCCGTATATTTTACTTTCAGGGTTGGCTTTTTTGGCGGCATCATAAATACC
>JAERRQ010000082.1 GCA_016735355.1 Desulfobacterales bacterium
CTGCAGGTATTTATGAAAGAAAAGGGGATTAAATTGGGAGTTCGCTTCAATGCTGACCTGCCTGCCCTTCATGATGCAGATTTTTCATTGCCGGGAACGTCCGGCACATTCAGATTGTTCTCTCTTCCCCTTTACATGGTTGATGAACTTCACAGAATCCTTGGCAGTATGTAGGTGTATCTTTCCTGGTTTGCTTTTTCAATTGTTAAAAGTTAGAACAAAATTACCGTGGCATTGACAAGGAGCTCAAATATGTTTTTTTATGACATGAAATGACAATATAGCTTCAGTAACTTTGCTTTTTCCGGAGTAAAAGAAAATAGCAAGCCATAAAACTTGAAATAGAAGAATTATGGCCGGATTCCAGAGCGCTGTCAGCCCCAGGATTATATCGCAGTTTGTTGCCACGGCATCCCTGAAAATAAAGGTCAGACCAACAGCGTAAATAGCTCCGATTGCGGCCATTATTTGATATTTTGTGATTTTTCCGTTTCCTCTGTAATCCGCCCTCAAGAATTCTGAAACCACACGCCATATCTGGGTTATCCAGACAGTAAGCAGGAATGCCTCCGGCTGCCTGTCATTTAAAAACAGGGCGATTCCAGTCAATCCGGTTAAACAGCAGATCAGTACTGTAAAGGCCGGAACAGGAACGATCCTTTTTCCGTCCAGCCCATCAGCATAAGAAATCTTTTTTGTTGAACCGTAATAAATAAAGCAAAACCGCTTCATGAACTTTTGCCAAAACGGCGTCAGCTCTGTAACCGGTTTACCGTAACAGCAGCCGAAACTGATACAGGCCAGCCTGCCTATTCCTTCGCCGAAAGCATAAGCAATGCCGATGGCGGCCAGAACAGTCATCACAGGCAACTGCACCCCACTCCAGGATTTCATAAGATAGGGTTCGACAAGAGACTGTATTAAAAGCAACAAAAAAGGGATAAGCAAGAGACCGACAAAAAAAGCCCCTCCAACACTAGAGGTAAAAGGCTTATCTTCCACCCACCTTGCAATCAATCTGGATGCCGGCACACAAATAGAAAACACCATCGCTGTGACAAAAAAAATGATGGAGGTTCGCATTCCTGCCGATGCCAAAAGGAGAAAGAGCAGCATTGTTGCTAAAATACAGGCATTGGCCGTTAACAAACCATAATAGGTAAAATTTACCCCATTCCAGGTGCCATCCAACCGTTTGTTCCGGGGGATCGTACCGAATATCTGCCATCGCTCCTGCGGCAAGAACTTAAAGCTCCAGCAAAACAAAAGAATCAGCAATCCTGCCAGGCAAAAAATAAAAACGAAATCCGCCATTTCTGTTATCATCCACAGCCTCCTATAGTTTTTCGTTGCGCTACGGACGAGCGGACAGAGACTTCGGTCTCTATAAGAGGTTTCTTAAACCAGCTTAGAAATCGGCTCTGCACCTCTCGTCGATGGAGATTAAAAATAATATCCGGGTCAAAGGTGATACGGTTTTTCTGAAAAAGGAGCACATCGACTGAACTGCCGGGCAGATAAAGGCTCTTGGGCTGCCCCTTGATAAGCTGCATATGCGGTTTGATCGTAACAGGCTTCTCATATCTATATTTGCTATAACACTGGGAAATATTGCCGATCATCAAAGCAACAATTTCTATCATGGCCACAAGGCCGATGCAGCTGCTTCCTTTTATATCAGTATCAATTATAGTAACTACACGTTTGTTTTTGGAATAAGGAGTTGCTTCGGAAATGACTGCCGAAGGATTACATGAATGATAACAGCCTGGAATTTCATAAATATCAACTACCATGCCTGTTACCGGAACATGATTATAATGATACTTTTCAGGAGTCAGGCGGAATACTGCAAAATCGCCTTTTTCAAAGGTTTTGAGCCAGGCTGTTTTGTTCGCCCCAAGCAGGTCTTTAAAACTAAAGAATTTTTCTTTGATAAAGAGAGGAGTATCCCGGGCCAGCGAGCCGACCACCATTTTTGCATCTGCCGGCGATACCACGACAGCGTCATCCCGAGGCATGGGTCGGCATTGCCAATACTTGATCTGCCGTTCAAATATTTTCCTGGCTGTGTTGAGTCTTGATGCAGGTTCAATGCATTCCTCAAGATCAACTCCGAGTTTCTGCAACAGATTTTGTGCTCCTGTCAACCTTGCCCCAAGGGGCAAGTCATAATTGATAAAAGCGAGTATTTCAGATATCCGTGGCGAAATCAGGGCATTGTACAAAACCGGCGCTTTTTCCCGCACGTCGGAGTAAATCAGATTGATCAAAGAATCGCCTAAAAATCTTTCCGTGCGGACTTCCCCGGAGAGACGTTCGATATACTGGTGAGACATTGTGTGTATCATACCGTGATCAGTCATGATTTGCCTGTTTGCATTGCTCATTAAGCTGATGAAACACAAGTAGAATCAGGTGAATGAGCTGTTCTAGTAATTTTGGGGACAAGGTTTCATCAAGAACTGCTCTTTCTGTTTCAGCCAGAAAATTGACTGCGTTTCTGCCGTTTAAAATACTCAATAAAGCCTTATTATAAACTCCTCCACGGCAGGTTGACCAGGTATCAAGCTTTTTTAGAGTACAGGCAAAAAGAGCGAGTCCTTCCTGCATATGTTTTTTCTTTAATTCTTCACGATAATATTTTTCTGCTGCCAGGTTGAATTCGTCTCCGGTAAGCTGCATGGGATGTCCGGCCGATGCATTATTCAGAATTTGTTTGGTAAGACGGCCGGCAGCGGAATATTCTTCAGGCTCGTTTATACGCCGTTCAAGATCGCTGAGCGTTTCTTCGAGATGCATCATTTCTACCAGATCTTTTGCGTCTTCACGGATTACGCGCAAAAGTGCCCTGCGGTATTCGATATTATGTATCCGTAAAAAACCGGTATAACGCCGGCTCCCCCTGATATTTTCTGTTCGGTGTAAAATTTTTTTCATAAACTGATTTCCGGTTGATTTGTGCACAAAAAAAGTCGGTATTCCGATGGCGGCCCCGAAAAAAATCTGGCGTCGTTCACTTTCTATGGTTGGATTATCGGGAATATGTGCATGGGAAATCTTTTGCCGGAAAATATATTTGTAAGCCAAAGCCGTGATCAGCAACTGCAGGTTTACAGCATTGGCCATGTCGTCCATAAGCCTGTTAAAAAGGCTGTAATAACGTCCTTCAAAGCCGGAAAAACCGATAGCGTCAAAGGCTCTTAATCTATACAGCATGTACAGCGGCATGTCCCTATGGAAAACACCCATGGAGGCAAGATCATCCTTAAGCTTTTTTTCATTGCCGGATCGTCCGTCAATAGCCGGACTCTCGTCGGTGCTCAGCAGGGCCACAGGGTAGTTGACCAGCCTGAAATCGCGCACATAATCGCCCTTCAAATGCAAAAACCGGCTGACAGCGCTATCAAGCCATTCGGGCCCGAACGGCGTCAAAGAATAGCCGAAGAACTTCATACGTGCTTTTTTTTTCCACCTTCGCCAGATCATTCTCAGGTGAGTGTAATCAAGTTCATGGGGCAGGAACCCGAAAACTTTTTCCGGATGAAAATCCTGGAAATCAAGACGGTAAGGAGCTGCTGAATAGGTTCCTACAAACAGCGGAAGAAAATGTTCGCAGATCTTGATCACAAGATCGCCGTAATATTTTTCATCTGTTGCAGTAAATCCGGATTTGGAATCGGCAAGCAGGCGGGTCAGTTTGCGGCTGCCAAGGCTGATGTGGGTGCCGTTATTGGCCAGGCTGATATTGGATGTGTTCGGCAATACCACCAGATTATTTGTAATGATGCCGGCTTCCTTTAGCTTGACCACTGCGTTGAGCTGGCTGCGGGAAAGCACTTCGTGGCATAATCCCATATAACGGCGTTTAATCTCGCCCTGATCCCATCCTGAAAGGCATGGACTCATATAGAGTTCCCTGTAAAAGGCATCAGGGATCAATTCGTTCAACTGCCTTTGGCGGACAGGCGGATTAGGCGCGAAATAGGTCTGAACCTGCTGGCCGCTGTCAAGAAGCGCAAATTGACGGTTCGCGTACTGGGTTAAAAACTGGGATAAAAGAAATCGCAACGACGTTTCCCCTGCAACCCCTTTCCCC
>JAERRQ010000287.1 GCA_016735355.1 Desulfobacterales bacterium
GCCATTTAGATCGAAAATAAACAGGATGCTGTTTTTGGAGACTTTCTCTTTTTTTAAAGATTGCGAGAATTTTTCCAGTGTAATGTCGGCACCAAAAACACCGCCTTTGCCGGAAAATTTTTTAGCACAAGTAATGCCGGGCACCTTCGAGGAGCTGAATACATAAGGATCTGTGAAAATAGCCGCATCCGATTCCAGGGCTTTCCGGTACCATGGTCTGTTCCTGGGATCGTAGGCTGGGTCCGGGTCGATTCGGCTTGCAATGATGTGGCGGTCACGGTCAAGAAAGCTCCAGTATTGCTTTCGGGTACCTTGGCTATCAATAGAGATAGAACGAACGATGAAATCTGTCCCTTCAGGCGCATTGTATTCCAAAAGAATCCCAGGATTTTTCCTGGTGGCTATAACTTGAAGGAAGCTACCGTCGCTGTAGGCGGCATACTGTGAGAAGAGATACGTATGGTTATCAATCGTTTTAAGCATAAACTCCAGCAAAGGATGCGAAAGTCCTTCAAGAATCGGAACCTCTGCCATACTCGGAATAAGTGCGGCGGAATTGGCAAAAACGGCAACTCTGCCTAAGGCATTTTGATATCGTTCAACAACCTTTTCATTAACTTTGCTAAAGAGGCGGTCAGCCATTTCCAATGCAGTTTTGGAACTTTCCTTATAGCTTATCCAGAAAAAAAGAGAAGTGAGTACCGCAACAATAATCACCACCAGAGTTGTGATACCAATGTAAAGAGGATATCTCCTTTTTTGAAGGTCTTGTTTCATATTGAACTCCTTGGTCAACTTTTGAAGCATCACCTCTGTCCGGATTATAGTTTTCCAGTCATCTTAGGAACGGGGAAGGAAATAATTCATGAGAATTTTAGGGAGGCGGAATAAATCCATTATGGATTCTGGCTTTAATTCAGCTTTTTGAAACAGACTCTTTCAAACCCCAGAGCCACAATCACAAATTTTTGCAGCCTTAAATTCCCATATTTTTGTTCAAGCTTGTTACCGTATTCTTGCACCTGCTTTTCTCCGTTTTTTATCTGGTTTATAATTTCAGGAATCAGCATTAATGCATCTTCAGATAGCTTTTGTGCTTTATCAGCACTTATTCCAACATCTTTAAGCTTTACAAACTTGAATTCAATCAAAACATCAAATATTTTGCCATATCTTTTGTCCGGTCTGATAATCATGGTGAGATCTGCATAGCGGCGATCAATTTCAGTTTCAGAATCCATGATATAGATAATATCATTATAAAGGAGGGTTAAAAATGCTGTCTTTACTGTTAATTCATTTGCCCATCTATAATCCCTGTTATGAAAAACCTTAAAGTATCTCTCTTCCATAAATCTGCACAAAGGAGCCATTTCTCCTTTCTGGTAGACTAATTGCGCTGCATCTTTACCATCGTCCCTGTCTTCCGGTTCTGGCAAAAGCATTTTCTGAATCCGTTCCACATAAAGACTTTTCATAACCAGATTGGGAACTTTTAAGATAATCTGCAGCTCCTCTGTATCACCTGCAATGGTTAACACCCCAAAATAGTAGAGAAAAGATGCCAAAAAAGTATTGTCCCTCGATTTGTCCGTCAGCATCTCCCTGATCCCAAAGCGTTTACTGATTTTGGATGCAACAACCTGCTGTTTATTCTCCATCAGGCTCATCAAAAGCTCTCTTCCCCTGGGGATCTGAGCAATATACTCAAGTTTTGATTCATCCATGGCAAGATTGTCATCCAGCATCTCCCTTGGATAACTGCATCTTTTTTCAAATTGTTCAAAAAAATAGAGGCAAAGAGTCGGATTATAAATATGTTCATCTGTTAGATGGGAAAAAATATAACCATTGTAATAAGTCTGCATCAAATTTACGGCTTCTTTAATCTTTTCCTTTTCAAAACCGCATTCATTAATAATCTCTTTGAGTAGATCTTCAATCTCATTTTGCTTAAACCCGCACAGATCATTAAATTCAGGCTCAAAATAGATATTTTTTGCAATATTATACCCGCTTGTAATATCACTCATAACAAGAGGTGAAACACCTGTTATAAATACCCGGTCAAGCATGGAACCTGA
>JAERRQ010000041.1 GCA_016735355.1 Desulfobacterales bacterium
GCAATGGCGCCTGCCACTTCAGGAACGTCATGGATAATTATCAGGTTGTTTCTCTTGTTTAGCTCCTCCATCATAGGCTTTGACCACATGTCATCGTAATCAACATGTCTGGCACCCTTGACGTGATGCTTTTTGAACTTCGCTTCATCACGAAAATCGACAAATGCGTACCTCTTCAACTTTCTGGCTGCTTGTTCGTTGATAGTACACTTTGCAAAACTGCTATTGCTACAACGCTTGAGGGGATGGAGAAGCGCCTGTCCTTCTAATACCGTGGGATAGAAAGCCCTTGCCCAACCTTTGACACCATCTCTCATCCAGTAAACATTCTTATAACCATCTTTAACCGCCAGCCTGGCGGCGTGATAAGATTTCCATCAGGTGTTTGACGCGCAATAGGTTATGATCGGGGTATTTTTATTCTTTGGGAGCAGCGCGAGGTCAAAGTCCACTTTGTCAAGCGGGTAATTTATACGTTTGTGATCCTTTGGCACCATTACAGTTATATGAATTGCGCCCTGAACATGACCTTTCATGTAGTCGGTCGTGTGGCTGTGGCAGGCTATAACCACAGCGCCCTCGTTAACAAGCTTTTTTGCCTCCTTCAGGCTTACTGCTTTGAATCCTTCTCCCCCTTTTTCAGGAGCAGGTACCTTGGCTGCAACAGACCAAGATGAAAATGAGACTATCAAAAATAATGATAAAACAAAAATTGATATTTTCCTATGCATGACTAAATTCCTTTTTTCTTATGTTGTTATTTTTTGAGGTATTACCAACACTCAAATATAGGTATGACCATTGGGAACCGTGTACTTGTACCACCTCCTTTCTTGTAAAGTATTTTGTGTATATTTTTGACAACAACAGCTGTATATTTGAATACGCTCAGTATCAGCTGCACAAAAAGCCAGCCCAAGCATTTCAATATAGCACAAAATCACGAGGGAAATATTTATTTAATCAAACCGCTATGGCCAATGTCTTTCGAGCCCGTTTCCTTACGGCTTTAAATGAAGCTGGACTTTCCATCCCCAAAAAAGTTCCGGTAAAATGGGTAGTTGATTGCTCCCATGTCGGAAACCTGTAAGCAGTCGTCAGAAAAAAAAAGACTGGAACGAGAGATGTCCCAAAGCGTCCGTGACACCCATTCCGGGATCACTGCCCCCGTTCCATTGGCCAATATTATAGCAAATATTTTACCACAATTGTAGGGTTTATCGAATTTTCAAAAAACGGGCTAAAGGGAAGTATTTTTTCTTGACCTTCCCCGGATTAACTTGCTCGTTATGTTTATTTATCGAAAAGTTCTTTATATGAATTTAGGATTTTGGGCGGCCCCGCTAAAACCCCTATGCACGAAGATTTATCGAATCCTTCATGTTCTGAATTGGAGACAACAACACCGTTATAAATTTGAAATTTCCAAATTGAAATCTGATCGTCCTCAACTGCCTGCATACCTTATATACTTAATAGTGTTATTACCAATAACATCCTCAATTCGATGGTTTGATTGCAATGAAAATAAAAATTTTTCAAATGCCTCTTCACCAGTTTTTGTCAATGATACACTTAAAATATCACTTTCCGATTTTATATATGAACCCCAGTGATGCCATGACAATGCCTTAGAAATATATTTGAACAATTCAGCATAACGTATACCATCAAATGGGATAGTGAGATTTCTTATTGAAGTACCAATTTCATCATCTGACCAGACATATTTCATACCTTCATTCAGCTCTCTTTTGAGCTTAAGATTTTTTTTTGAGTCTTGTAGGGACTAAAGAATTTAAAGTTTCTTCGGCACCACTATGCCTACCACCAAAGGATGCTAAATAATGTTCAATGGATGATTTTTTATTGTTACATTCATCGCAAGCAGGAACTTTTATCGGATTATGCCTTTCTATCTCAAGAAACAAGCCCCTTGCAAATACGTGATCACCTTGATTGATCGACGGATTATCTTGGCAATAAACGCATCGTTTACCCTTATACTTCTTACTCATACCATCCTCTGAAAAACATAATACAGCAGGGGCATTTAAAAGCCGGCCTTGGACGTTGTTTGATTACTTTAATAAAAACATGTAAAATTAATTGTATCAGGGATAACAATTTTTTTTGCATTACCATGAAAGAATCCATATTCTGCGACCACAACTTTCATGGCTTTTTGGGTACCGCCTCTATCCATATGAGTCTTTGCCTGTTGAATTGTTTTAAGAGAACCGGTTGCATTTGGAAATATCAATTCAGGATGGCGATGCCTGCTCCAGAGCTCACGCAATCCCAGTATTGCTCCGGCTTCAGTTTGTCCGGACAGCAGTCAAAATATTTACTGACCCTGCGAATAGCTCTGGAATATGCGTCAATAGTTTTTTTGGCTTTGCCTTGAAGTTTGAGTGATCTCAGGTGCTGGTGATAAAGCTGGTTAAATCAATTTACTTCTGCTTGTTTCATGGTATACTCCTTATATAAAAGTAAAACTACCCGAAAGTGGACAGGTACCGGAGTATACACTAATTTCGATATTTTTTCCGCCGCAGAGCGGCTTCGTCCAACAACGACATAGGGTGGGACTGGGAAAGGCGGGGCGTTTTTTCGCTTTTGCCAAAGTCGTCTAAAAGTCATTTTTCTGATTGTTTCCAAGGTTACAGCAAGCCTTCCCAGGCCCTCATACATTATATTTTTTAATTGGCAAATATCTCATTATGAGATAACATTTTTTTATGCACATCATCACTCGAAAGCGCTTACTTGAATTTGCTAAAAAACATCCTGATTCTTCTACTGCACTTGAATCTTGGTATCGAATCGTCAAACGCACTTATTTCAATTCATTTAACGAACTTCGGAAAACTTTTCCGAGTGCTGATAAAATCGGCAATTTAACGGTTTTTAATATTGGTGGCAATAAAGTCCGTTTGATTGCAGCCGTACACTATAATGTTCATCGGATTTATATTCGGCATATTCTTACCCATAAAGAATATAATCGAGGGTATTGGAGGAAATAATGAATATCCAACTTAAAGAAATTGCAAAAGTTTGGCCTAATATACAGCCCATATTTTCTGTGCCCCATAATAAAAAAAACTACAATAATTTGGTCAATCTCCTTGATAATCTTATTGATGAAGTGGGGAATAATGAGAACCATCCCTTAACTTCTCTGATGGAGACGATTGGGACCCTAGTTGAAACATATGAATCCCAGTATATTAACGAAATAGAGGGTACTCCGATAGATGCTTTGAATGCTTTGCTGACTGAACATGGCCTGAAACAGTCGGATTTGCCTGAAATCGGTACCCAGGGAGTTGTATCAGAAATTTTATCCGGTAGACGTCAGCTAAATGTCCGTCAAATAAAAATATTGAGTAAACGTTTCAAAGTATCGCCAGCAGTCTTTATTTAAATTTCAAAAATATATAGGGATAGGGACGCCCATTACTAAGCGCCCCTCCCAAAGCACCGTACATACGGATCGCGTATACGGCGGTTCGGCTGATCAAGAAGGTTCAATTTCCAGGCAGGAATAATCCTTTATAAAAGAAATATTGTTTTGGCAGGGCAATAACCACCCGCTTGCCTCTGCTCATACGCCGGTGTTTCTTGCGGGCATTCCCGCAACTTACAGCCTGCTTATGAGCCGTTCCAAGCTTTTTCAGGTTTCGTACTTTAGTTCT
>JAERRQ010000053.1 GCA_016735355.1 Desulfobacterales bacterium
ATATTTTATAAATTTGAGAGCTACTTTTAAAGAAAATTTTGTGGCCAAGATCGACAGACTCTTAAATACGGCGGGTCTTGCTGAAACTGTTTCCAAAAGGGATTTGGTGGCTGTAAAACTTCATTTCGGGGAATTGGGCAATACGGCTTTTATTCGTCCTGTTTTTCTTAGAAAAATAGTACAGTCCATTAAGGGAACAGGGGGTGTTCCTTTTCTGACGGATTCCAATACGCTTTATGCAGGTACACGGAGTGATTCCCCTAACCATATTATTACTGCAATTCAGAATGGTTTTGCGTTTTCCGTAGTTGATGCTCCAATTATTATTGCAGACGGATTAAGGGGTAGAAGTGAAACCCCTGTCATAATCAACCAGAAGAATTTCGAGCAAGTTTATATCGGATCAGATATTATTAACGCGGATTCTCTTGTTGCAGTTGCGCATTTTAAGGGACATGAGCTGACCGGTTTTGGTGGTACTATTAAAAACCTCGGTATGGGGTGCGCCTCAAGGAGGGGAAAACTGGCACAGCATTCAACCCTGTCTCCGAAAGTTGTGAAGAAAAAATGTATAGGCTGCGGGGATTGCGCAGGTCATTGTTCACAGGAAGCAATCTCTATCATTAATGAAAAAGCGGTAATAGATCAGGAAAAATGTATAGGCTGCGGGGATTGTATTATAATATGTCCCAACAGCGCGGTACAGATTCAGTGGAATCAGAGTATACCGGTTTTTTTGGAAAATTTGGTCGAATATACAAAGGGGGTTTTAACAGGAAAAGAGGGCAAAGCTCTGTTTGTTAATTTTATAACCAATGTTTCGCCTGCATGTGATTGTATGCCTCTTAACGATGCGCCCATAGTAAGGGATATCGGGGTAGTAGCCTCAACCGACCCTGTTGCCATCGATCAGGCATCTGTAGATCTTGTGAATAAAGAAGAATCGATTAAGGGTTCCTGTCTTAAAACAAATACTGCATCCGGTGAAGACAAGTTTAGGGGAATATATCCAAAAGTTGACTGGACTATTCAACTGGATTATGCGGAACAGTTGGGGCTTGGAACCAGAAATTATGAGCTGGTTGAGATATGACTTTTTTTAATGGAGGGCAAGTTTTTATGAATGAAGACTTACCCCCAGAATAGACATGTTATATCTTCATAACATTAGATGCGGCCGGACCTTTGTCCGCCTGTTCAATATCAAAGGAAACCCTGTCACCTTCAGCCAGAGATTTAAAGCCATCAGAAGTGATTGCTGAGTAGTGGACAAAAACATCACTACCGTCTTCTTGTTCTATAAAACCAAAACCCTTGCTGTCATTAAACCACTTTACTACTCCCTGTGCCATTTTTTGTAACTCTCCTTAAAAAAAATTTTAATCATGGCTCCTGACTTCAGGGTTACTATCTTCATGCGGTATAACAATCCATCAGCAAGAACCTACCTGTTTCTAAAATTTCTATTAATATAAAAACAAGATACTTGTCAAACATTAAATGAAGATTTATGAAAAAATTCATAATATTATAACAAATATCTAAAAAATCATCATGTTATGATGGTTGTCAGGTCTTCATCCCTCATTTATCAAGAATGAAGACCTGACAACCATCATCCTGCCTTGCGACAGTAAGTTGTGTTTTGTATCCTTTTGTGGCCTCGCTGACAAGATTCAAAGCTTTTTGGGGATGATTGTTCGTTTCACTGAGGTGTGCCAGTATAACATAACGCAGATTATTGTTTATGATATCCTTTAGCAGGTTTTTAGCTTCCGAATTAGAGAGATGTCCGGTCCTGCTTTTTATCCGCTGCTTTAAATGCCATGGATAGGGTCCGTTTACAAGCATGTCAGTGTCATGATTAGCTTCAAGTATAATTAATGAGCAGCCTTTAAGGTGATCCTTTACCATCAGGGTTGCAATGCCAAGGTCGGTGGCAATGCCTATTTTTGTTCCGTTGCTGCTTAGGGTAAAACCGGAAGAGTCCACTGCATCGTGGGATGTAGAGAAAGGGTGGATTGTTAATGTTTTGATCGTAAATTGAGAGCCCTGCTCGAAATATTCTTTTTGGGCAATAGTTCCTATGCGTGATATTGCCGCTGTTTCTGTCTTGCGGCTAATAAAGACCGGCAGGTTAAATCGCCTTGAAAGTACTCCGACTCCGCTGATGTGATCCGTATGTTCATGGGATACAAGAACTGCATCTATATGGTTAGGGTCAATCCCTTTTGATTGAAGCCTCCGCTCTATTTCAATTCCCGAAAGCCCTGCATCTACAAGTATTGAGGTGGAGCCGTCTGAAATATAAATTGAATTTCCTTTGCTCCCACTTGCCAGCATGCATACTGAAAAGGTATTTCTGTTTTTCATAACATAAGGGGCGATCCTTGTGATCACCCAATGGCTTTGACCGCCCTATTTTTAGGAAGTTCCCTTAAATGCCGGTATGTCCAAAACCGCCGGCATTACGTTCTGTAGTATCGAGTGCTTCAACAAGTTTTATTTCTGCCTGGCAGGCTCGTTTAATTACCATCTGTGCTATTCTGTCACCTCTGTGAAAGGTATAATCCTGCTTACCCAGATTGATCACAGGTATCATAATTTCTCCGCGATAATCAGCGTCTATTGTCCCTGGAGAATTGATAAGACCGATTCCATGTTTAACTGCTAAGCCGCTCCTGGGCCGGATTTGGGCTTCGTATCCATCCGGGAGGGCAATGGCAATACCTGTAGGCATAAGAGATATTTCTCCCTTTTTTAAAGTCAGATCCTGCTCAATGGTTACAGCAAGATCCATCCCTGCTGATTTTGGCGTCATATAGCAGGGCAGGGGTATATCTGAATCGGCCACTGGCCTCAGTCGTAGCAGTTTTATGCTTGGTGAAGGGTCCATTAAATTCAGTTTAAAGGAGAGCCTTGTGGCTTAATCGTATCTTTCCATGATTGATCTCCAGAACCTTGACCTTTAAGGTATCCCCTTCCTGAACGACATCCGTAACCTTTGCAACCCTCTGTTTGGCAAGCTGTGATATGTGGCAAAGTCCGTCAGTGCCGGGGAAAAGTTGCACAAAGGCACCAAAGTCCATTATTTTGACAACCGTTCCTTCGTATATTTTGCCGACCTCAGCTTCCCTGGTAATTTCTTTTACCAGTTTGAGAGCCGTATCAGCATCCTCCTGAGATGTAGCGGCAATTTTTAAAAGGCCTGAATCGTCAATGGAAACTTGGGTATTGCTTTCACTCTGGATAGATCTTATAACCTTTCCGCCTGGGCCTATGATTTCACGTATTTTGTCCGGGTTAATCTTGATTGTCGTTATCTTTGGGGCATGCGGAGATATTTCTCGGCGGGGCTTGTCAATTTCCGAAAGCATCTTGTCGAGTATATGCAGCCTCCCGGCACGGGCCTGATGAAGAGCTTTTTCCATTATTTCCCTGGAGAGCTCAAGTATCTTGATATCCATCTGGAGCGCTGTGATTCCGTTTTCTGTACCTGTAACCTTGAAATCCATATCTCCGGTATGATCTTCATCTCCAAGGATATCGGAGAGAATTACAACCTGGTCATCTTCCTTTACGAGTCCCATTGCTATTCCGGATCCCGGTGCTTTTATTGGAACACCACCGTCCATAAGCGCCAGTGTGCCTGCGCATACTGTCCCCATTGAAGATGAACCGTTCGATTCTAAAACTTCCGATACAATTCTAATGGTATAGTCAAAATCTTCTTTGGAAGGCAGAACTCTTTCTATGGCTCTGGTTGAAAGGCCGCCATGACCTATATCTCTTCGGCTCGGGCCACCCAGCCGTTTTGTTTCACCTACGGAATATGGAGGAAAATTGTAATGGAGCATAAAAGGCCTTGTTTCATCACCGCTTAACGTTTCAATCCGTTGTTCATCCTGGCTGGAGCCGAGAGTCATCACTCCCAGCACCTGGGTTTCACCTCTTGTAAACAATGCACTGCCGTGGGGTCTGGGCAAAAGACCGGCTTCGCAGGTGATAGGCCTGATTTCGTCAAATTTTCTTCCGTCAATACGGATGCCTTCTTTAAGGATCAGATCCCGGGAGATGGTTTTGTTGATTTCACCCAGATACTCTGAAATTTCATTTTTACGTTCCTGATATTCCTCCGGCAATTCTGTCATAATTTTTGTTTTAGCTGTTCTTAATGCACTACGGCGTTGAATTTTTTCAGGTACCAGGATAGCTTCCCGCATTGGGGAAGATGCCAGCGCTTTTACTTTTTCAAAAAGCTCAATATCTTTCTCCGGAGATGAGAACGCCCTTTTTTGTACTCCGGCGGCTTCTTTAAGTTTGATTTGCATATCGATGATCGGCTGCATTTCTTTGTGTCCAAAAAAGATGGCTTCGATCATGTCGGTTTCATTTACTATGTCGGCCCCGCCTTCAACCATTACAACACCGGTTTTTGAACCAGCTACAATAATGTTGATATCGCTTTCGGCGCATTCATTGATGGTCGGATTGGCAATCAATTGCCCGTCTACTCTGGCTACACGTACAGATGCAATCGGGCCTGCGAAAGGGATATCGGATATTTCCAGAGCTGCTGAAGTGCCTACCATGGCGATCACATCGGGATCGTTTTCTTTATCCATGGACAGGACTGTTGCGATGACCTGGATTTCACTGCAGTAACCTTTGGGGAACAATGGCCGTATGGGCCTGTCTATCAGACGGGCCGTCAAGGTCTCTTTTTCACTCGGTCTGCCTATTTCACGTCTGAAATAATTGCCGGGGATTCTGCCTGCGGCATAAATTTTTTCCTGATATTCAACACTGAGGGGCAGAAAATCAACCTGTTTTTCATCAAATGAAGAGACAACCGTGACCAATACTATGGTTTCTCCGTATTGAACCGTAACAGATCCGGAAGCCTGTTTGGCAACCTTGCCAGTCTGTATAGTCATTGTTTTTCCGCCAATTTCCGCCTTAAATAATAATTCCATATATTTTCCTCAATTCTACTTAATTTTACCTAATTCTATATGTCCCGCCGCAAGCTTCAGGAGAGGAGTAAGAAGACTATCTTCTTAAGCCAAGAGTTTGAATAATCGTCCTGTAACGTTGTACATCATTGTTTTTGACGTAGTTCAGCAATCTGCGTCGTTTGCCTACCAGCACCAGCAATCCTCTTCTGGAATGATGGTCCTTTTTATGCACTTTTAAATGATCTGTCAGATATGATATCCTGTTTGTCAGAAGCCCTATCTGAACTTCAGGCGAGCCGGTATCCGTTTCATGCAGTTTATACTGGTTTATTAAATCTTTTTTGTTTGCAACTGAGAGCGTCATTCTCTTTTTTCCTCCTGTCAGCTATCTTAAATAAAAATATCTATATTCATTTCTTTTTGCTATATCTTTTTATGGAGTATAATACAAGGTGTCTTTGGTCTTAGTCCGGTTTTTTAGGGATTATTATTAAAAACAGCATGATATTTATATATATTATTCTCATTGTTATAATTTACTATTGCGATAAGATTATTTTTTTCATCAATAATCTTTGCAGTACCGTTCCCAAAAGCATTATAGTCGTAAGGGAAGTCATGACCTGTCATTATGCAACCGTTTTTAATCCTTGCCGCCTGTATATCATCTGCATGGAAAGCAGGTATTTCCGGCAGAGCGTCAGTTATTCCGATTATTTTGTCCGACAATATGTCGCAATTCCGTTTTAATAACGAGAGCTTTTCAACCTCATCCAGTTTTATGGAGTCATTAACTGAGAACCTGCCGCTCTGAATTCTCCTCAGGCTTTTCAAATGTCCTCCGCATCCAAGCGTTTTTCCTATATCCGATGCGAGTGTTCTGATATATGTGCCTGCTGAACACTGAACTTTAAAACGGATTTCAGGCAGTTTGATATCGAGTATTTCGATATCGAAAATAGTAACGCTTCTGGCAGGTTTTTTAACAGGCTTTCCCTGTCTGGCCAGCTTGTACAGCGGAACGCCCTTGTACTTTAATGCGGAATATGCTGGTGGTATCTGTTCTATTTTGCCGTTAAAGCGTTTAAATGCAGAATTGATTTTTTTATTGCTGCAATCGATTTTATCGCAAGTTGCAGTTATTTTACCTGTTACATCCTCTGTATCCGTTTCAATTCCAAGATGAAGAACAGCTTCGTATTGTTTTTGGTTTTTTATTAAAAAATCGGCTATTTTAGTTGCATTGTTAAGGCAGCAGACCAGAACACCTGTCGCAAATGGATCGAGCGTACCTGTGTGGCCTGCTTTTCCTACTTTCAAAGCTTTTTTGACAATTGCAACAGCTTTCGCCGATGAAATCCCCGCGGGTTTGTCAATAACTATTATTCCGTTTGTTTTATGGGGCATAATTATTCTTTTACAGACTTTCAGCGAGCCTATAAAAATATTTTTTTAAATCTGCTAATGTTGATTCCACATCAAACCCTGCTGCAGCAAAATGTCCGCCTCCTCCAAATGAAGATGCAATATCTGCCACATCAACGCTTCCGTTTGAACGTAAGCTTATATGAAATAGCTTAAGACCTTTCGAATTTTTTCCGGTATTATGCAGTTC
>JAERRQ010000273.1 GCA_016735355.1 Desulfobacterales bacterium
CATTCAAAGACGCCAGAGGCAGGGAAAAGGTTCTGCGCGAAATCTATCGTTTCAGCGAAATAGTCACCCTTTATAATGAAGAAGCGACTCGCGACAAGATTATGGCCGCGTTGTATAAAATGCGGTCGTTGAGTCCTGACGCGGGTCTGCTGGTTTATTTTGCAGGGCATGGAATCACCATGCCAGCAATGGCAGGGAAAAATGATCTTGGTTTTTTGATTCCGGCCGATGGATCACTTGATGCGTCTGAAATGTACAAAAACATCTCCATGCAGCAGATCAAATCCGATATCTGCCCGCAAATAAATGCCAAGCATGTTTTTTTTATTTTTGACGCATGCTTTGCAGGTCTCATGCTTGATACCCGTGCAACCCAGGCAAAACAGGGCCGCGACCTTGCCTATCTCCAGGCGATTACAAAAGAACAGGCACGCCAGGTTCTCACTGCGGGTTCCAAGGGCCAGCGGGTTTTAGACGGCGGTCCCAGGGGCCACTCTGTTTTTACCGGCCGCCTTATCGAAGCTCTGGAAAATACCAAAAATTATATTACAGCGCGGGAACTGGGCCAGAAACTCAAAAAACAGGTTTACGGCGACGCTGCCGCGCGCGGGCACAACCAGAGGCCTGTGGACGGTGAAATTTACGGGACAGGAGATTTTGTTTTTGTGCCTGATCTTGAAAAACGGAGCCGTGATCTGAATGCCGAAGTAAGGTAACTCGCAATAAATAACCAACCATTATTCAGTCTGTGGCAGGATAACTACAGAGTACTTTGGCAGGGTTGCATGCCTGGACAGCCTGTCGGCTGTGTTTTTGAACAATTTTTTGCATATTTTCACACCTTTTTGGTAGGTCGTTTCAATTAACTTCACTGTAGGGTGGAGACCTTTCCATGTCATTGTCTTAGCCCATTCCAGTGTTGTTTCTATGGAATTTAACAATGTACCGTTCCAATGGTTTTCTAACATCCCCCATGCACGTTCTATGGGGTTGTATTTGCTGTGATAGGGTGGGTAGTAGACCAGCACAATTTCAAGGTTGTTACGGTCAGCGAACTCTACCATTCGCTTCATGAACTGGGTTCTATGGCTTGAGTTTTGCGGCCCGTTGTCCAAATTGATCACCAACTGGTTTATGTGGCGGTAGAGTTCCCTATTATCATCCCACCATTGTTCGATACAGTCGACAATGAAATCGCTGGTTTCAAATGAAACACCGAAGATAATTGTAAGCAGTCCGGTCATCACGTCCAGAATGCCGAAAGGAGACATTTTGGGTTTGATGCCCATATCATGGTCATCTGCTTGTACAGCCTTTTTACATCTTGACGTACCCCCACGGGATGAGTCACATAGATCCACTTTAGCCTTGGTGTCGATTGATATTCGTAATGAGTCCTCCCGCTTGTCGGAGACCTCGTTGGCCTTGTGGAGATGTTCAAATATGGCATCTGTTTCCTTTATTTTTTTGATAGGTGCCGCTTTTTGAACGCGACGCAAACGGTAACCCAAACGGTTTAATATGTTACCGATTGTTTTTTCGCACGGCAAATCCTTGTCCGACCAGCCTTTTTCTGTTATCAAGGCAACACGCATGGCTTTGGCCGTGATGCGTGTATACTTAAAGCATGTTTGAAATTTTGGATCTGTTTGACTGTTTGGCTCTGCAAGATCACAGATGTCGAACTTCAGTTGCTGGTTTTTTTCTTCTGACCTTTTGTTGCCGCGAGCCTTGAAGTTTCCAATGCAAGTGAAGCCGGTGCGTAGTTCGTTTAGCCCCAGTTTTACCGTGTTGCGATCCCAGCCAAACGTACTTTCTGCCCTGCGAGGGCTTGAATTCAGATAATCAATGGATACCTGTGCCTGAAATGCTCTTCTCTTAGCTCCTGTTAGTTTCCGTGAAGCTTCCTTTATTGTGATAATGTGTTGTTTCGATAATGCTGGCATGGCTCCTTTGCTGTGACTTAATGGTAAAATTAATGGTAAAATTAATAAGATACACCCAAATTATAAATATGAACAGACCTAATTTTAAGATATAGTTATTATAGTGGTGGAGTATTTGTTGCGAGTTCCCTTACCATTCCATAGCAGGTCTCGAACTTGCGTGGAAAGCTTACGCTTTCCCTGCTCTGATAATTTCAGCGCATCAAAGATAATATTTTTCACAATGTTAATATTTTGTTTGGCGTGTGTATAGTCTAAAATCCGCTTTGCGTTACCCAAATCCAGTTCGCTGATAAGCTTATCAATTCTTGGCCAAATCCCTTTTCCGCCATCAGCGGAAAAAATAATTTCCGATGCCTCATCAAGGTTTATCCATGAGAGATATTCCTTGAGCAGTGCAAAAAAATCATCCAAACTATAGCAAGAGCCATCAAGAATGGGATTGACCGATTTGATCTTTTTGCCATTTTCGTCAAACTGACTGATTGTAAGTAATCGCGGCTCAAACCATTCTGTGTGATATCCTTGTCTCTTCAGACCTTTTTTGCGTTTTCCTCGTTTTTTTCGTCGTTCACGGATACGTCCGCCATCAACACAGATTAAAACCTTGATGCCTGGTTTCTGCCAAATATCCTCACCATTACACTCGACCCTGACACTCTTCACCAATTTGCCAAATTTATTAATGATATTTTGCAAAAGATGCTCATTCATAGTTATGCCAAGACCACGCAAAGCATTGGCAGCAACCTCGAAAGAGGGGCATAGAACAGCCATAGAAGTACAAATTTCAATCAATGCAGGACTTGTTTGTTTTATGATTCCAAGCAACTCCAATCCAAGATGCCGCAGGACTCCTTTTTGCCGTTTAGCTGATCTGCCGCGTTTTCCCTTTGGCTTTGCCCGGAGGAAAACAGGGGA
>JAERRQ010000217.1 GCA_016735355.1 Desulfobacterales bacterium
GCGATATTAAGCCGTGGATATTTTTTGCGAAACGCAGAAATCCCCATTGTGTCACGGCGGGAAGGGTTGGTTTTAGCTTTTATTTCAATCGGGTGAAAAACTCCATTATATTCCAGCAGAATATCAACCTCGGCGCCGCTGTATGCCCTCCAGTGATAAAAATTAGGCATTGGTGATAAAAGGGCAGTCTGTTTTCTTGCTTCGGCTGCAACAGCAGTTTCAAACATTGCTCCCCATAGAGGATGTCCACCTATAACTTTAGGGGTAGAAATAGCCTGAGTCAAGCAGGCAAGGCCGGTGTCTGCAATATATCCTTTTGGTTTGTTACTAATCCTTTTTATTAAATTTCCTGAATATGCCGGAATTTCAAACCACTGAAAAGTGGCTTTTAATATATGGAGCCATCTTTGAGCTGTTTGCGGTGATAGACCCAATTCTCTGCCAAGCCGGCTGTAATTTATTTCCTGTGCTGTTAAGGCGGAAACAAGCTGAAGGAATCTGCCAAATAGCTGCAAATCTGATACTTCGGCCAAAAGCCTTACATCTCGTTCAATATAAGTGCGCTGGTAAGCCTTGAGAAAATCGGGGATAACATCAAGAGCCAGGACTTGTGGCTCCGGCAAAAAACCACGCCAGAGTTGTTCGTAGAGGGTTGTTTTTTGTGTAAGTCGTGACTGGCTCATGGTCAGGAATATATCCGGCGAATTCAGCCATCTTGCAATCCATGGCATAATTAAATCGCTTTGGCTGATTTCAAGCAAACAAAAACTGTAGAGATCCAGAAAAACGGCACGGCCTGCAAGACTTTCCGACATCGATTTCATTACACCCCATTGTTGGGAACCTGTAAGAATATATTGGCCGGGGGAGCGATTAAGATCAATACGCCGCTTTATCGAAGCAACCAGCTCAGGAGCATATTGGATTTCATCAAGAATCAGAGGAGGGGGATGATTATCTAAAAAAAGTTCAGGATCCTGCCGGGCGTTTTCAATATCAATAACGGGATCAAAAACAACAATTTCCGCCTCTATGCCCAACGTATTTTGAAGCAGCGTACTTTTTCCGACTTGCCGGGCCCCACTGATAACAACTACAGGAAAGGACTCTACCAGCTTATAAAGTTTGTCTGTCAATATTCTTTTAATATACATAGTGTAATATTAATGATGGCATCATTAAAAATCAAGTATTTTTTGAAAGGCCGACATGCAGTTAATGACAGGATTGACTTATAATTAACAAGGGTATTATATGAAAGGCGACTTGACTGATCACCCAAAAAATTCGGGGAAAATTGAAAACCAAGTTTTCAGCATAGACAAACTCAAAGAGTTGCGCAAAACGCTGATTAAAGATGTAGTAACCGGTAAAATCAAGGTGGCGAGATGAAAGAATCAAATCAAATTGAACTAAAAAGAGAACTTACTGCGTCTCTTGAAAAAGAAGTGGTGGCTTTTCTCAATTACCGTGAAGGCGGCCATATTTATATTGGGCTTGAAGCCTCCGGCACTGTGCTGGGGGTGCCCGATGGTGATGCGGTTCAACTTAAAATTAAAGATCGTACAAAAACAATATCATGCCATCTACGCTGGGTCTCTTTGATGTTATTGCCGAACAACACGATGATAGAACGGTTATCAAAATTACCGTTGCCAGCGGTTCTGAAAAACCCTATTACTTGAAAAAAACAAGGCATGTCTGAACGAGGCTGTTTTATTCGGATTGGCAGCGCATCAGAACCGATGCCGGTACGCATGATTGAGGATCTTTTTTCTTGAAGGATTCGTAATTCCATTGGGTCAATAAAATCTCGCAAAAAAATCTCACCTTTGAGCAGTTAAAAATTTATTACAGCGAGACACCCTTAAAACTGAATGACAAATTTGCTTATAATCTGGAACTGCTTACCAAAGATGGTGAGCTTAACTATGCTGCTTAGGAATGAAAATAAAATAAATTGGACATAATTATATCTTCTCCGGTATGGCTCTATAATTCCATTGCCCCAAATAATCATCGAAAATGATTCTCATAGTTTCTTTAAAATTATC
>JAERRQ010000214.1 GCA_016735355.1 Desulfobacterales bacterium
GAAACTGCCTCAAGTGGAAAATGTTTAACTTAGGTTCACGGTGATAAAAAGATAATCGCATAGGAAATATTAAAATGACTATCCAAATCTAGAATACTTTAGGAAGAAAAAAAGAAACGTTCGAAACTTTAGAACCGGGCAGGGTGCGAATGTATGTCTGCGGCCCTACTGTTTATGATTCATGTCATATCGGCCATGCCAGGTCGGTGGTGGTTTTTGATGTGATTTTCCGCTATTTGAAAGCCTGCGGTTTTGAAGTAACCTATGTCAGAAATTTTACGGATGTTGATGATAAAATAATCAACAGAGCCAATGAACTCGGGATTAGCTCGTCGGAATTGGCAGGGAAATATATCCAGGAATTTTATGATGACATGGACGCCCTTAATATCGAGCGGGCGACAATAGAGCCTAAAGCCACGGAACATATCGATCAGATAGTTGCTTTGATAGAAAAGCTTATCGCTAAAGGCGCAGCCTACCAGGTTGACGGAGATGTCTATTTTTCCGTAAAGTCCTTTAACGCGTATGGCCGGCTTTCAGGGCGCAAACTGGAAGATATGATAGCCGGCGCCAGAATCGAAGTTGATCAAAGAAAAAAAAATCCATTCGATTTTGCGCTATGGAAATCTGCAAAACCTGACGAACCTTGCTGGGAGAGCCCCTGGGGGAAAGGAAGACCGGGCTGGCACATTGAATGTTCGGCCATGAGCAGCGAGTATCTCGGCGAGACACTGGATATCCATGGCGGTGGCAAGGATCTGATCTTTCCACACCACGAAAATGAGATCGCGCAGTCGGAGTCGGCTTCCGGCAAGCCTTTTGTCAGGTTCTGGGTTCATAATGGGTTTGTAAATATAAATCAGGAAAAGATGTCCAAGTCCCTTGGCAATTTCCTGATGATCAAGGATGTTATCAAAGAGTATCATCCTGAAGCTGTCAGGCTTTTTTTACTCTCCAACCATTATCGAAGCCCGGTCGATTTCACGGATCAGTCTCTTAAAGAGGCTGAATCGGGTCTGGACAAGATTTATGCCCTGCTGGAACGTATAGAGAAGCAAACGGGACCAGACTGTGAAAAAGACCGTGAAAAAGAGCATGAAAAAGAGGCTGTTGCAGGAGAATCGGGGAAAGGTGATATCTGGGCCCGCTTTGTCGAAGCCATGGACGATGATTTTAATTCAGCTCAAGCTATTGGCATTATATTTGATTCTGTTAAAAAAATAAATCGGATGCTCAACAATAATGATATTTCTTCAAAAACCATGCAGATAATAAAAACAGGATATGAAGATATTTTAAGGATAGGCGGCCTCCTGGGAATTTTGACTGAACCGTCGGCCGTTTATTTTGCCGAAAAAAAATCATCCGGAATAGAAAAAGGTTCCATTGATCCTGATTTAATTGATAAAATGGTTCAGGAAAGGAGTACGGCCAGGAAAGACAAGGACTGGGCCCGAGCTGATCAGATCAGGCAAGAGCTGCTGGATATGAATATTATTATTGAGGACAGTACTGAAGGAACGATTTGGAAGATCGGGTGAGAGGGCTTAGGGAAGTTCCCTTATTTGATTTTCAATGTCTGATAAGCTTCCTGGATTTCCTTAAAACGTTCTTCCGCAAGTTTTTTAAATTCGTCGCCCAGGTGTGCGACTTTATCAGGATGATACTGATTGGCCAGTTTTCGGTAAGCTTTTTTTATCTCTTCCGGAGATGCATTTCTGCTGACATCCAGCACATTGTACGGATCTTTTATTCCTGTGGAGTATGAGGATTCCTGTTTTTGTTCTTTATTATATGACTTATTATTGGTCCGGTTATATGCCTGGTTATAGGATTGGCGGTTTTGCTGCCCGGAATAGCCGAAGCTTGAGGGCTTTTTTTTGCCGGAATAAAATTTGCGCCACATGAGCCAGAATATTACCAGATCATCGAGCCATCCCCACCCGGGAATAAAATCGGGCATTAAGTCGTATGGGCAGATTATGTATAATAGTGCCAGGATAGTTAATATTATTTTCATATTCGTTGAACAGGGTTTTGCTTTAGTGTTATGAAAAACGCTGGATACTGGATAAAAAATCTTTGTTTACGCAAACATCCTGAAGGTGGTTACTTCAGGGAGACCTATGCTGCAAAAGATGAGATAGATGTTTGCTGTCTCAAGAGCGGCTATGACGGGCCGCGTCCTGTTTCTACAGCCATATATTTTGTGCTGCCGGGCAATGAATTTTCGACATTTCACAGGCTCCGATCCGACGAGATCTGGCATCATTACGATGGCGCCGCCCTTACAATTCATATACTTGCTCAAGACGGAGGATACCGTAAAATTGTATTGGGCCCGGATTATGAAAATGGTGAACGCCCGCAGGTCCTCGTTCCTGCCGGAGTATGGTTTGCCGCGCATGTGAATCATAAAAATTCTTTTACCCTTTCAGGCTGTACAGTAGCGCCGGGCTTTAATTTTAAAGATTTCGAACTCGGTCGGCGCGCTGAGCTTGTTAAAGAGTATCCGGAATATGAGCAGCTTATTGTTCAGCTCACTCGACGAAAATCTATAACCCTCTCTCATCCTGAACAAGCTCCACAAAAATTCCGTCCGGATCTTTTATAAAAAAATAATCTATCCCTGTTTTCCCCCTGATTATTTCGATTTTTTCAGCATATCCTTTTTTTATAATAAAATCTTTGGCTTTTTTTAAAGAATCGACCTGAATTCCGAAATGCCGGATGCCGATCACCGGCAGGTCGGTTTCAAGTTTTTCCATAGATTCAGGGGCCGGGCGGGGATCCGCAAAACAAAAAAGCTCCAGGATGCTTTCCTTCAGTTTCATGTGCGCTATGCTTAATGAATTGTCATCCGATTTCCATTGCAAAACTTTTTTGAAACCGAATCCTGAATAAAATTCCATCGATTTATCAAGATTTGTTACGCTTAAAGAAACATGATGAAAACTGAACATAATCTGAATTCCTTGTTTGCGGTTATAAGGGTACAATTTGAAAAATATGATAATATTGTATAGTTTTTTTTGCAAGAAAGTTTAAGATATCTTTGAAGAATGCTCAAGTTCACTTATTGACAAATGAAATGCGGCATCATATTAATTCAGGATGAAATATAAAACACTTAATAAACCCAAGGGCGAAGAATTATGAAAAAAAACCGGAAGCGCTTGCTTTTGTTTCTATGCGGAGGAATTGCAGGCTGCGGTATCTTATATGTTCTGTTCAGTCTTATTTTTCTGGATTTTATGGTAGAGCTGTTATGGTTCGGGTCATTGAAGCTTAAAGGCTACTATTTGCTTCGTTTATATTATCGTTACCTTGTATTTTCCGGCGCGACCCTGGCCTTTTTTCTGATTTTTTTCCTGAATTTCTGGATGGCCTCGCGCTATCTGGGGACTACAATCTCTTCCGCCGAGGAGGCCGAGCTTGCCGGCAGACAGAAAAAGCTTAATCTTATCAGGTTGTTTCAAAGCGGTTCGCTTAAAATGTATGCTCCTATTTCTTTTATACTGGCTATTATCATAGCTATACCTCTGTATGAAAAATGGGAATCGGCGCTTCTGTTTATTTTTGGTTCAGGCGCCGGAATCAATGATCCTGTTTACGGGAAAGACATAAGTTATTATTTTTTTGGATATCCTGTTTATATCCTTATTCAGAACAGGCTGCTGCTGGCATTTGTACTACTTTTTGCAGGTATCTTCATTCTCTACCAGCTCGAAAAGCGAATTCTTTCCAAAGAGAATAACCGTCTGCCGCGCGGTTCTAAAATACACCTGACAATCCTGGCCGGGCTGGTTGTTTTGATTGTCGCCTGGGGATTTTTCCTGGAGCGTTATACCCTTTTATACAATAGCAGTCACATGCCGGTCTTTTTTGGACCGGGATTTATTGAGATGCGGTATTATCTGCCTCTTATCTGGGCAGGAATCGCATTTTTTATCCTGTTCGTCGTATTCCTGGTAATATATGCCCACAGGCGGAAGGGTCTAAAAAAACTTGTGATCTCAGGCTTATGCTTTGCTGTGGTATTAGGGGTAAGTAAAACATCTTTTTTGCCCAATCTGATCAACAGATATATTGTTAAATCAAATCCCTTAAAGTGTGAGAGAGACTTTATTGATAATAATATCCGGGCCACGCTGGCTGCTTTTAATCTTAATAAGATAAAAAAATTGCAATATGATGTGCCGGCGGACCCTGATACTTTGGACGACCGTAAAATTGAAGAGAGTGTCAGGAATATACCGGTATGGGATCAAAGCGTGCTTGGTGATGTTTATGCCCAGCTTCAGGGCCTAAGGCCGTATTATTCATTTTCCGGCGTGGCTGTTGATCGATATAAGGTTGCCGGACGCTATCAGCAGGTCTACCTGGCTGCAAGGGAATTGAATACTGCCGGACTTCCCCGGGCTGCCCGGAACTGGGAAAACAGACATCTTCTATATACCCATGGGTTGGGAGCAGTTATGACGCCCGCGGCCCAGGGTGGAGATGAGCCGATGACCTGGTTCCTGCACGGTTTGAACGAGGAATCCGAATACGGTCTCAAGACCGGCCAGGCTGATATATATTACGGCCGGAAACCTTACGGCTATTGCATTGCTCCCAATGATATCAGGGAGGGCGTAAAATCAGAAGAAGATGCCTTTAAAAATTATGAGGGCACAGGGGGTGTTTCTCTTTCATCCCTTATGCATAAAATATTTTTTGCCATATATTACAAGGACTCAAAAATATTTTTTACAACCAGTATAAACAAAAAGAGCAAAATCCTTTTTCGGCGGAATATAAAAGACCGTATCAGAACCATAACCCCTTATCTGCTGCTTGACGATGATCCATATATAGTTGTTGCCGAAAAAGGTCTTTTTTGGGTACAGGATGCTTATACGACTTCAGATAAATATCCTGCTGTCGGGTACTTGAACTCACCATTTAGAAACGAGGCAGGTTTTGACAGCCGGTTTAATTATATCAGGAATTCCGTCAAGATTGTTGTGGATGCCTATAACGGCAGCGTTCAATACTATATAGCGGACGACCACGACCCTGTTGTTAAAGCGTATGACCGGGCATATCCCGGACTATTCAAAAAAATGGACGAGATGCCCCCGGAAATCAGGAGGCATCTGCGCTATCCGAAATATCTTTTTGAAATGCAGATGAATGTATACGCCCGGTATCATCAACAGGAGCCGGATATATTTTATATGCAAGAGGACACGTGGGAGTTTTCAAAGATTAATTCTTCCCCGATGAAACCTTATTATCTCACAACTTCTTTCCCTGATTCGGAGAACCAGGAGTTTATGCTTGTCAGCCCTATGAGTCCTGCAGGAAGGTCTAATCTTCGTGCGCTGGCCGTTGCCGGCTGTGACGGGGATAATTACGGAAAAATCTATATACATAACTTTCCGAAAGGAAAGCAGATAAGCGGACCTTCTCAAGTAGAAGCGCTTATAGCCCAAAACGCATTGATATCTCAAAAGCTGACCTTATGGGGACAGGGAGGCTCTAAAGTTAAACTCGGCCGGATGATTATACTCCCTGCGGGAAACTCACTTTTATATATTCAGCCTCTTTATCTTATCTCAACTGCCGGAACAAAAATTCCCGAGCTTAAGCGGCTTATTGTATGCCGTGGGAATATCGTGGCAATGGAGAGCACATTGGAGGCGGGTATTAAAGGTATTGATATAAAGTTGAAGGCCATGCTTGAGAGAATGACGAACCGTTATAAAATACTACCTGTAAAACCTGAAAAAAAGTCTGAAAAAAAGCCTGAAAAAAAAGATTCCGGATCCACGCCGGAAGATAGGGACAGCAATAGTGGCGATTTTGATGTAGAACAACATTCAATATAAAGTGACTGAATTATTATGAAAATAAAGACGGAGAAAATAAAGGCGGAGGAAATAAAGACGGATTTTTTGATAATCGGAAGCGGTGTAGCCGGCCTCTCATTTGCATTGAAAGTGGCGGAATTCGGGAGTGTGGCACTGGTAACAAAAAAAGATGTGGAGGACAGCAACACCCAGCGCGCCCAGGGTGGAATAGCTTCGGTTTTTGGGGATATGGATTCTTTCGATCTGCATATTCAGGATACCCTTGCATCCGGAGACGGACTATGCTCTGTGGAAGTGGTTGAGATGGTAGTAAAAAACGGTCCTGCGAGAATTCGTGAACTGATAGACCTTGGGGTCAGATTTAATGTAAGTGGAAATAACGCTGATGATAGCGGCTCATGTGATCTTGATCTTGGACGGGAAGGGGGGCATTCGGAAAAACGGATCGTGCATGCCCAGGATATGACCGGACGGGAAGTAGAAAACGTACTTGTTGATCATGCCCGGAATCATAAAAATATCACCCTTTATGAGAACCATATCGCAATAGATCTCATAACCTGTTCGACCAGAATGAAAAGAGGACTTATAACCACAACCCATGAAGACTTTTGTTGCGGCGCTTATGTGCTCGACCGGGAGTCCGGCCATGTCGGAACATTCAGTGCGTCAATAACCCTGCTGGCTGCCGGGGGCGCAGGGAAGGTCTACCTTTATACCAGCAATCCGGATATTGCAACCGGCGATGGCATTGCCATGGGATACAGGGCCGGTGCCACAGTGGCGAATCTTGAGTTTGTGCAATTTCATCCAACCTGTCTTTTTCATCCGGATGCAAAAAATTTTCTGATTTCAGAAGCGGTGCGCGGTGAAGGCGCCGTTCTCATAGATTCTGTCGGAAGGCCGTTTATGGAGAAGTATGACCCTCTTAAGGATCTGGCCTGCCGGGATGTTGTGGCGCGTGCTATCGACACGGAATTGAAGCAGAGCGGTAGTGATTCGGTTTTTCTCGATATTTCCCATAAGGACTCCGGGTTTGTGAAAGAGCGCTTTCCGAATTTATATGAAAAGTGTCTGACCTTCGGCATTGATATGACCAGTGAACCGATACCGGTTGTGCCTGCGGCGCATTATATGTGCGGCGGTGTGGTGACCGATATGTTCGGCCGAACCGATATAAAAAGGCTTTATGCTGTCGGCGAAACCGCATGCACAGGATTGCACGGCGCCAACAGGTTGGCCAGTAACTCTTTGAGCGAAGCCCTGGTTTATGCGGATAAAGCAGCTAAACAGGCCTTGCATGAAATTAAAACAGAAGACTTTACTTCCATGCCCGAACTGCCTCAATGGGATGAAACCGGAACAATCCATAGTGATGAATGTATTATGGTCTCGCACAACTGGGATGAGATACGCAGATTCATGTGGAACTATGTCGGTATAGTAAGGTCAAACAAAAGGCTTGACAGGGCGCGGCGACGCATCGAAAATATTCAGAAAGAGATCCTTGCGTATTACCGGGATTTCAAGGTGGCGGCCGATCTTATTGAGCTGAGAAATATAGCCACAGTGGCGGAACTTATAATCAAATGTGCCATGCACCGGAAAGAGAGCCGGGGACTTCATTATACTTTGGAGTATCCTGAAAAAGACGATCAAAGGTGGCTTAAGAATACAGTGCTTAGAAGGCCATTGGTGGGGTGATAATTTAAGGTGTTCAAACCATATTTATGGAATCATTGAAATCACCACCCTAGGGGCGGATTCCATATCCGCCCTAGGCCATATCCGCCCCAGCCATATCTCCATCCATATCCGTCAAAAAATGTTACAGGGGCAGAAATAGGGGCAGAAATAGGGGCAGAAATGGATTCTGCCCCTACGCCATCAATATCCGAAATTCTGTAATTATTTAAAGGATATACAGCAATTAAATACATAAAAATGGTAAAATGGAATATTGTGTCGCCTTTTGGAAAACGAATGCGGGTAGGTGACGATCTGTAGTGGATGAAGAAGGTGGCATCAATAATGCAGGCAATTAGAATGATTATACAATGACTTCAGAAAAAGAAGCGGGTTATCGCTGGGTAATTTTATCGATTTTTGTCATATCACAATTTGTACTTTCCATTGTCGGGTTCGGGTGGGGTTCCCTGGCTCCTTTTCTGAAGAAGGTCATGGCCCTCAATGCGACTCAAATCGGTTTAATAAGTTCCAGTTTCTATTTTACATCTGCCATTGCCGCCTTTCCGGCAGGAGTTGCGGTAGATCGCTATGGGGTAAGAGTAGGGGTCATTCTTTGGCTAGGGCTTACCGGGTTCCCTTTGTTTTTCTTGAGTTTTATTCATTATTATTATTTATTTCTGGTTATTGCGGCTCTATCGGGACTCGGATATGGAGTAGGCAATCCTGTTGCCTCCAAAGGGTTGTTTCTATGGTTTGATCAGAGGAACAGAGGGACTACGTTCGGAATCAGGCAGGCGGCCGTCACAGCAGGTGGAGCCGCGGCGGGAATATTTCTTGTTTATCTTTCCGAGAGAATGGGGCCGTTTTTTGCGATACGCATTATAAGTATTATGATTATAGCCGTTATGGGGTTTGCCATGTTTTTTTACCGGGATCCTGCCGTCGATGGTTCCGTATCAGGCAGAGGCTCCAAAAAACCCGAATTCGGAGTTCTTTTTAATAACATCCCCTTGCTCCTGTTATCTGTTTACATGGCCATGCTCGCCTTGGCCCAGGGGGCCGTTATTACTTTCCTGATACTTTATCTTAATGAAAAACTCGGATATTCATTGATTATGTCAGGTTCTTTTTTGGCAATGCTGATGATAGGAGCGGCTGCCGGGCGAATATTGTGGGGTTTGACCAGTGACCGCGTTTTTAAGGGAAGGAGAAAGCCTGCTTTGCTTATGGTTCCCGCGTTTTCCTTTGCCAGTATTATGGCATTGGCTTGCTGGACCAGGGGATGGCCGGACTGGCTGCTTATGATTGTTGTAATATTCACAGGGATGTCAAGTGTCGGTTGGGCAAGTCTCGGACTTGTGACGGTTGCCGAGATCAGCGGCAGAGACAAGACTGCTTCGTCTGTGGGTCTGGCATCCACAATTGGATGGTCGGGCATGTTTGTAAGCCCGATAGCTTTCGGAAGCCTGACTGATCATTTCGGTTATTTAACGGCCTGGTTCTCAATCGCTATTTTTTGTTTATTATCTTTTATTTTATGCCTGTTTATACCTATAAGAACCAGAGATTAATAATACAGAAAAATTTATGTATAAGACTATGTATAAGATTAGGATAATTCAGATTGTTTTAATATTTGCATTTGTAACTCTTGTTATTCCGCAACAATTATACGGGAAGATTTTTAAATATTCGGATAAAAACGGACGCACCTGTTTTGTTGATGACGAGAGCAAAATACCTCCTGAATATTTTGAAGATTCAACTGTTTATCAGGATAGATTTGAAAACTTGTCCGAGGAGGAGCGGTTGAAAATATTGGAAAGGGAAGCCAGGCTGGCCCGGGAAAAGGAAGAATTTCTTGAAAGAGAGGAAGAGGCATTAAAAAAAGCGGAAGAGCTGGCCGCCAGGGAAAAATATTTAAAGAGCCTGGAAACTGAGGTTGCGATAATCGGCAATCAGGTACTTGTGCCTGTTGTATTAGGATATGGCGGCAGGGAAATTAAAGCCCGCCTCCTGCTTGATACAGGTGCCTCGATAACCGCCCTGCATAGTGAACTTGCCGAGAAGCTTTCTTTCGGCAATTCCAGGAAAATTGTCCTGCAGGGGGCGGGAGGAAATCTTCTAAATGCTGCTCTGGTTAAATTGAATTATATAAAAGTAGGTCCTGTAAAAAAGTTGGATGTTTATGCAGGAATAATTGATCGCAATGGGCCAAGTGTGAATCACAGCGGCCTGCTAGGTATGAATTTTTTGCGCGGCCTCGATTACACCATAGATTTTAAGCAAAAGACTATTAAATGGAAACCAAAGCAGTAAAATTCCCTCTTACATATACCTCTAAAGGCCATAAATCGCGCTTTTTCAATGGCCCTGAATAATCTCAAAGAGGCTGCCCCTTGTTAAGGCCATTTTTACCGTATCTGAAAATCTATAGTTGTAAAAGGATATGTTCATGAAAATAAATCCCCATGAAAAGCGAAAAGCGGTTATACTTTCAAGCGGAGGGCTTGATTCCACAACCGTGATGTATCTTGCAAAAAATCAAGGGTATATCATCTATAGTTTAAGTTTCAACTATGGACAGCGCCACAAACATGAACTTAATGCCGCAAAAAGATTGGCGAATATAATAGGCGCGGCAAAACATCTGGTGTTGAATATCGAACTTGATAAAATAGGCGGTTCGGCCCTGACAGATAATATTGATGTGCCCAAAACAGATAAAAAGACTGGATATAACAATGAAATCCCCGTAACATACGTTCCTGCCAGAAACACAATTTTTCTCTCTTACGCTCTGGCCTGGGCCGAAGTCCTGGGCGCATCATATATATTTATCGGCGTTAATGCGCTCGATTACAGCGGTTATCCGGATTGCAGACCCGAATATATAAAAGCTTATGAAAAAATGGCCAACCTGGCTACAAGAACAGGTGTGGAAGGTACCACAAACATTAAAATAGTAACTCCTCTTATAAATTTGACTAAAGCGGAAATTATTAACAAAGGTATTGCACTCGGAATCGATTATTCTCTCACCCACTCATGCTATGACCCCTCAAACGATGGGAAAGCATGCGGCTTATGCGAGAGTTGCAAACTGAGGGAAAGGGGCTTCCGTGAAGCTGGAATCAAAGACCCGACCCTATACGAGTCCTGTTCCACTTCGAGCTAAGGGCTCGCCCAAACCGGAGTGGTTAAAAAAATGTTCAGTAATTTCATATATTTCATTATAGCATTACTCATCTACACTACCTACCAGCCAACGGAAACGCCTCTATTCTCATGTCTTGAAAGACTCTTTCTGTTTCTATTTCTTTCGATCATATTTGCATGTTTCACATGGTATGAATTTGTTAGGCTCAAAAAAAAAAACTCGGAAATAAGGTTTGCCGACAGCGATGACAGGTTCAACACTCTTGTAACCAGGCATTCCGTCATGGCAATCCTGCTTTTTACATTTGAAATATATGGGTTGCAACTCCCCGCCTTTTTTTTTGATATACAGATATTTGCAAGTCTTCCTACCATTACGGCGCTGATCTTTATCATGCTCTTTATGCTGTATCTTATAATTATATGGTCGGCTTCCTACGAATTTTATCAAAAAAAGTACCTGGCCGGAATAACCCGACGTTCGTATATATTTTCCAACATTTCCTTCGCAGTTCCGGTAATTTTGCCGTGGCTGTTGTTATCTGCAATTCTGGACATTATAAACCTGCTTCCCTTTGACGCTCCAAAGCGAATACTCTCTACAACCGCCGGGGAATCTATTTTTTTTCTCCTGTTTCTATTTATAGTTGCTTACACGGGGCCTGCATTAATCCCTAAAATATGGGGATGTCGACCTTTGGAAGCGGGTTATTTTAGAAGCAGAATTGAAAGGCTGTGCAAAAAAGCGGATCTTGAATTTACTGATATTCTTTACTGGCCCATATTCGGAGGAAGAATGATTACAGCCGGTGTTATGGGTATTACTAAAAGATTTCGTTATATTTTAGTTACAGATGCGCTTTTAAGAATGCTTGAACCTGACGAACTGGACATGGTAATTAGCCATGAGATCGGTCATGTAAAAAAAAAGCATCTTATATTTTATCTTTTATTTTTTGCCGGATACATGCTGATTGCATACGCAGTTATGGATTTGATAATCATGTCAGCACTCTATTCGGAGTTTATCTTCAATCTTGTCGGCAGCTATGGTTCCGGCCCGGGAACCGGATCTTCAATAATCTTCAGTTTTATTATAGTTTTTATTTTCGTAATATATTTCAGATACCTTTTCGGCTATTTCATGCGCAACTTTGAACGTCAGGCCGACACATATGTATATACTCTTTTTAACAACGCCGCCCCGCTTATCTCCACATTTAAAAAAATAGCCTTATCCAGCGGGCAATCACCGGATAAACCCTGCTGGCACCACTTCAGCATTACAAAAAGAATAAATTTTCTTGAAAAATGCGAAACCGACCGGAGCTGGATTCAAAGGCATGACAGAAACATAAAAAAAAGCATTGCCGCCTATGTTGTTGCAATGCTTTTCATAGGGGGAATCGGCTATCAGTTAAACTTCGGTTGGGCAGGCCAGGTTCTTGAGAAACATTTTATTGAAAAAATAATAAAGCGGGAAATAGAAAACAATCCGGACAACCCGAATTTTTACAAAATTATGGGAGATTTGTTTTATGAAGATATGGAATATTCAAAGGCTGTTGCTTTTTATGAAAAATCGCTGTCGCTGGATCCGGACAATCCTGAGACCCTGAACAACCTTGCCTGGATACTGGTAACATGCGATGACAGGATGCTATATGATCCTGCAAGGAGTATAAGACTGGCGCAAAGGGCGGCGGTTTTACAAAAATCACCCCATATCCTCGATACCCTTGCAGAGGGCTACTATATGTCAGGTATGTATGACGAGGCCGTAAAAACAGGTCGTGAGGCATTGAAACTTGTAAAAACAGACAAAGCCTATTATAAAAAACAGTTGGAAAAATTTAAACAGGCACTACAGTGTCCCTCCAGAATCAACGCAGATATTGGGCAAAAAGACCATTTATGGATGGGCTCTACTTGATACAGACCTTTCTAACCTGTATCAGATCGCATTTGCCGATAAAAATCTTTTCGATCCCATCCTGTTTCAGAGTTGTCATACCGTCTTTGATTGCCTGTTCACGGAGTATTTCCATTCTTGAGCTTTCCTGTATCAATTTTTTCTGTTCATCCGTGCCCATCAGGAGCTCATGGATTCCCATCCGGCCCCGGTATCCTGTTTCATGACAGGCATCACATCCTTTAGGTCTGTAAAGAGTCAGATCCTCTGTATAGGGGATATTTACGTTTTTCATGAAATCTTCTTCACCACCGTATTCTCTTGTCAGTTCATCGTACTCTTTTCGGGAGGGATGATATTCCTCCTTGCAATCCTTGCAGAGTGTCCGCACAAGGCGCTGTGCCAGAATACACAAAATAGCGTCGGCAAAATTAAAAGGATCCATCCCCATGTCCAGGAGCCTTGTTACACTCTCCGGAGCGCTGTTGGTATGGAGGGTTGACAATACCAGGTGGCCTGTCAAAGAGGCTTCTATTCCTATTTGAGTGGTCTCCTTGTCACGCATCTCGCCAACCATTATAACATCAGGGTCGGCCCGTAAAAATGACCTCATGGCAGCAGCAAAATCAAAACCTATCTTCGGCTGGACCTGGACCTGTCTTAATCCGATCTGTGTTATTTCAACCGGATCTTCAGCAGTCCAGATTTTTGTCTCGGTCTTGTTGATATACCCCAGCGCCGAATGGAGAGTCGTTGTCTTTCCGGAACCGGTTGGACCGCAAACGAATATGATGCCGTACGGCTGTACAATAACACTAAGAAAATTTTCATAATTTTGCTTGGAAAATCCCATTTTGGACAGAGGAATGGGGTCACCTGCAGCAAGAATACGCATTACGATGTCCTCAACTCCGCCCTGGGTGGGAACAGTCGCAACCCGGAGCTCAACATCAAGGCCGCCGTATTTTTTAAACTTGATTTTTCCGTCCTGGGGTTTGCGACGTTCCGCAATATCAAGATTCGACATAATTTTAATGCGGGAGATCACTGCGTTTTTATAACTGTACGGTATAGTCTGATAAAGCGTGCAACTGCCGTCGACCCTGATGCGCACTTCCGTATTTTTCTTGCCGGGATAGGGTTCAACATGAATATCAGATGCACCCCGGGCATAAGCATCCAGAATTATCTTGTTGACAAGCTGGACAACAGCATTGTCATCTTCTGTAACCAGAGCAGTCTCTTCATCTATTTCATCGTCTTCATTCCGGAGCTGCGAAATAATAGATTCAATCCCGGCCAATTCCTTTTCATCCTGGGTAAAGAGGTTGATAAAATCCAGGATATCCTCTTTAAGGGCCACTTTGAGTTCTATTTTTTTACCGGGGAAAAGAGACTTTATAACATCGACTTTCTGTAAATCATGAGGATTATCAACCAGAATAATAAGCTTGTCATTTTCAGAACGTAAAGGAACCCATGCATTGGCTCGTATAAAGGGTATTTTTAATCCCTTCAGCAGATCTCCGGGAATAGCTGTGCTCTGGTTGTATTCAACGAATTGGACGTTATAATACCGGCTGAGAGATTTGCCGATATCCTTTTTAGAAATTTTTAACTTCTTAACCAGAAAAAATTCAATAGATGCATTCTCCTTTTTTGCATCCACCATAGCCTTTTTCAGCTCTTTTTGGGTAATAATATAGTTTTCAAGGAGATGATTGAATTTATTAATATTCCCTTTTACAACCCTTTTCTGATTATACAGGGCAATTCCGATAGTCTTTGCAAGTTCCTTAATATGCTCCTCATCAGACTTGTCATAATCACCACCTGTTTTTTTATTTATAAGCTGAAGTGCCCCAAGCATGAATGTTTTATATATAATAGGAGCCACAATTGCCTGGCGGGTCGTAAAGCCGGTCTTGATGTCCCATATCGGGTCAAACTTCAATTCAAGATCAATGCCGGACAGCTCTTTTTTATCGTATGCATTTTTAATATTAATAAGTTTCTGTTTATGTGCCGAGTATCCAGCAATTGTGTCGGCAGATAGGGGGATTCTGATTTCAGTAACTTCATTACCCGATTTAAATTTGGACACCAGTTCACGCTTGATCCCATCAACCACAAAGAGAGTTAACCGCTCGGAGTTAAAGAGCGCAGTAATCTCATTTGTTAATTCGGCAAACACATGATCAACATTTGTAGCAGAATAGATCCTGGTGCATACATCCTGAAATTTTTTGCCGAATTCGGCCTCCGAATTTATCGGATCGCCGCCTGCCCTATCCGTATACAGAGCATCAGTCTTCTCTGCCTGATCCGGGGCTGAAGTATAGATAGTATCGGTTTTTTTGGGATGACTCGAAGCAGTTGTATAAAGAGCATCGGTTTTAGCAGCTTGTTTTGAATTGGTGGTATATAGTGCGTCTGTTTTCATAGTCTATTTCCAAAGAAAGTGTCGGTTAATTAACACCCACAAAGGAAGCAAACTTCGTGCCTGAATCGAAAAGATAAAATATATTTATGACCGTTCACGGTTAACGGTTAAAAAATATAGTAAAACTTGATTTTTAAACTGAGAATTATACTTTGGTACAAGTATAGAGGGGAAAAATCCGGGAAATGAATAGTGATAATACGTTGACCGGATAATGCAGTAAGATTATTTATGTGGCAAGCTATAGGGCATGGTGCTCATTAAGAATCTTTTTTATTCAGATCGCGAAAGTTGTTGAAAATTTTTTTAATACCCCCGCCCAGCAGCAGGATACCGATAAGGTAAAAAGAAAACTTGATAAAAAACAGGTTTGATGGAAAAAAACCCGATTTTTCTATATCTGCCATTTTTTGAGGTATTGCAAAAAAGACGCCCAATCCCGCTACAAACAGAAGAATACCCCATACTATTTGAATAATCGTTTTATTATCAGACATAAGCATATACTTAAAGGAATGCTGAGACAATTAATGCCCCAATGGATTGAATTGGCGGAGAGAGAGGGATTCGAACCCTCGGTGAGGTATAACCCCCACACTCGCTTAGCAGGCGAGCGCCTTCAGCCAGCTCGGCCATCTCTCCGCAATTGTGTGACCTTTACGGGTCTAATTGTGAGTGGCGGAGGGAGTAGGATTTGAACCCACGGAGCCATTAGCTCAACGGTTTTCAAGACCGCCGCCTTAAGCCACTCGGCCATCCCTCCGTTAGGATTTTTCCTTTTACCACCGGATCAACCTGTGGTCAATATTAAACCTGCAGGCTGATCTTATTTTTTATAGATTATATAAAAATATCTTCTTGACAATCCAGTAAAAAAGTTTGAAAAAAAGAAATTTATAAATATTTTAAGACATTGATATGAATAATCAAAAAATGGTGAATAAACAAGACGAAAGAAGGGGGGAACAGAGAAAAATAACCGATTTATATTATAGTGTTGAGTTTTCTATTAAGGGGTTGGAATATTTTTACCAATTTAAATTGAGAGATATATCGCAAAATGGTCTCTGTATAATGGTAAAGGAAGGTTCACCGGTCCTGCAGAACATCAAAGTTGATAATTTATTGGATATGAAGTATTACTCGGTCGAAACACCGGATAAAACCGATAAAATTATTACAAAGGTCAAACATATAACAAAACATGCTCAAGGCCGATTTCAGGGTCACAGTCTGGTGGGGCTTGAAATACTCAAAAAAGAATAAAACAAACTCTTGGTTTTATATGAAAATCTAGAATAAAGAGACATCTGTCCAGGATATTTCGTTCACACCATCCAGCTGTCTCAACTGCCTGGCTATCTCCCGCCGCCGATCAATCCCTTTGGAGACCAGTTTTATATCGTACAGAGTGACGTTATTTAAAATATCTTTGCGAAAATTTACAAATTCGACAGACAGGTTTTCATATGTATCGAGAAGTTTTTCAATGTTACTGAAATCGCAAATCCGCGTATTGACCTGCAGGGTGATGTGCGTATGAATCTCCTTTAAAATACTCGATTTAAATCTCCTGAGTCCATAAAGCACAATAATGGCAATAAATATTGTTATTACCGCAGGCGCATAAAAACCGGAGCCGACAGCAAGCCCCACTCCAGTCAGAAGCCACAAACTGGCTGCCGTTGTCAAACCTCTAACAGAGACTCCCGATTTCATAATTGCTCCCGCGCCCAAAAAACCCATGCTTGCTATGGCATATGAAGCGATACGTGCGGGATCCAGCCGGACAACGGATTGCTGGTCAAGATGTTTGAAAAGAACCTCCATGTTCATAGATAGCTGCATCATAAGACATGCGCTCATGCAAATCAGAATATTTGTTCTGAAACCGGCGCCCTGCCCGTGCATTTCACGCTCAAAACCTATCAAACCGCCCAAAAAAGCAGCTAAAAGCAACTCCAGGGAAAACCCTATAATCTCGTGTAAATTAAAAGATTCCATATCCACTCCTCCAGCGCAGCGCTCCCAAAGGCCGCCGGCCGCAATCACCTATCCATAATCCAGCGAAACATCTTGCCCAACCGTGCCTCGTTTGCGCGCAGCGCGCCATGTAGACAGACTTCGATACAGCAATAACACCTTATGCAGCTGTCATAGTCAAAAATAATCTTTTTCTTTTTGAGAGTAATTGCACTGGCCGGACAATAATCCCGGCATTCCCCGCATAACCGGCAGATGCTTTTATTTACAATAGGCCTTTGGGACAGATACTTTCTTGTAAATCCATGCAGGAATCGAGGCCCGAATGTCAGATCGCCGAGTTCCGGAAACCTGAAATCATTAATAATCTGAAAATCGCCGCTAATATAGATCTCTTGGTCGATAAGTCCGAGTCTTTGGGCTGCCCTGTTGGTTGGAAGCATAGTACATTCTATTCCCAGCATACTGCATACCGCCAGATCCAGAGCCAAAGCGTTTCTACTCCCGGCGATCACACCTGTATGTCGCGGGGTTCCACTCTTGCCGGGGCCATCTCCTTCCATGGCGAGGATCCCGTCAAGAATAGTAAGAGAAGGTTTAACGGCTTCGTAAATCTGTACCAGTAGTTTCGCAAAGACCTCCCGGTCAACGCCTGCCCTGAAATGCCACTCAGGCTTATTAAAACCTATAATGCATCCGAAAAGATTTTTTACCCCAAGAGTCAAAAGCATCTGGGCATGTGTTTTGAGCTTTGCAATATTAATGACCAGGTCGGCCTCCATGGCATCTTTGGCAATATCGATTCTGCCAAAAGGGTCTCCGATATCCACCTTGACAGACTCTTTGAACTCCTTAAAAACAACATCAATACCTTCAAAGACTTTTTCATATGTTCCCTCTTCAAGAACTTTGCTGAATGATCCCACCGCCGGACTGTCTGAAATCTGGACATGCCCTCCTTTGTCAAGCACATATTCAGCTACGGCTTTTACAATCATGGGGTGGGTTAAAATAGCTTTGTCCGGCCCGGCTGGCAAAAGGAGGTTTGGTTTTATTAATACCCGTACTCCTTTTTGTATAAAATCTCCCCCCAACCCATCTATAATATCAGAGACAACAGTCTTTAATGCCCCATAATCATATGAGGCGTTTCTGAAAATTACATTTATCATGTTCAGCCTTTTAGCGCAGTTTAACAAATATTAAATTTATTGGGAAAAACAGATCAAGAAATGGTCAGGTTTATATATAGATTTTCAGATAATTAATTCACAAGGCCAGAGGGAGGAAGGCGTATTATAATACTCCGACGAGCGATAACGCAGTGAAATTATTTATGTGGAAATCTATAGAGGGAAGTTTGGAAGCTTTGGTGTGATATGGGGCTCGCTTAAAAACAAAGTTTTATTAAAAAAAACCGGCATTGAGAAAGGAACCGGTTTTTTTTAATAAAATCCAATTAGAAGAGTGCCTACATATCATTTATTTTTTCAGTTAATTCCGGCAAAAACTCCAGAATATCTTCAACAATGCCTACATCTGCAACCTGAAAAATCGGGGCTTTGATATTTTTGTTGACGGCAACCATAAATGGCGATCCTTTGATTCCGCCCAGATGCTGAAAAGAACCGCTTATACCGCAGGCAAGATATACCTTGGGTTTAACCGTCTGGCCTGACGTTCCCACCTGACGTGATTTTTCAAGCCATTTGGAATCTACGATGGGCCGTGAGCATGAAACATCAGCGCCTAGCGCTTCCGCCAGATCATTGGCGATTTCAATATTATCTTCATCCTCAATGCCTCTTCCTATGGAAACAAGAACTTCAGACTTGGTAATATCAACATCCCCTACCTCAGCCACAACAGTCTCGAGAAAGGTTCGGCGGGCCGCAAGATCACCTGCTTCGGATGATTTATCTACAATCTCTCCGGATGCAGACTTGCTTTCATCAGGAGTAAAGGCACCGGGACGAATATTTACAACAGCGCCGGAGCCTATATCACAAAGCATATGCGTGCTGACCTGGCCGCTGAATTCCTGGCGAACAATTTTCAGATTAGATCCGTCAAGGCCTTCAAAATCGACTACATCGGCAACAAATGCCGACTCAAGTTTAATTGAAAGTCCAGGCCCCAGATCCATTCCAAAAGTATCATGGGGCAACAAAAGAACTGCATCACCGGGTAGGATATTAACCAGAATACCCCTGATTATTTCCGCATTGGGATATGTAATGGCGGCATTATCTATTTTAATGACCTCATTATATGTAGAGGCAACATCTTTACATACTGCTTCAAGATCGGCGCCGGATCCAGTCACAATGGCCGATACGGATGCATCAGGATCAATCTTTTTGGCTGCCGTAATAAGCTCAATAGCAGTATCATCCGCAACTCCGCCTTTGTGTACTATATATGCGTAAATTTGAGCCATTATTTAACACCTCCTTTGGCTTTTAAGTATTCAACCAGTTTGTCAATGATTTCTTCGGTGCTGCCTTCGAGAATTTCAGCGCCCTCTCCAGTATCAGGCACAAAATAATCGACCTTTTTTACATTTGCACCGGCTTCACCCACAGCATCGGATGCAAGGCCTAAATCCGAGGTGCCATGAACCGGGATCTCGACCGAAGCAACCTTTCTGATGCCTCTGATTCCCACATAGCGCGGTTCATTGATACCGGTTTGAATAGAGAGCACACAAGGAAGTTCAATTTCATTCATCTCTATATTGCCGCCCTCTACTTCCCTGCCGACTTTAATCTTTTTATCATCTGTAATATCTATTGTATTGACCAGAGAAGCATAGGGTAGATCCAGCATTGCGGCCAGCATTCCACCAACCTGGCCGGCCCCGTCATCGGCCTGGGCTCCTGTCATGATCAAATCATATTTACCCTTTTCGATTTCGGCCTTTAAAATGGAAGCTATGCCTTTTCCATCCGAATCATTAAAAGCATCATCAGAGAGAAGAACGCCCTGATCTGCACCCATTGCCATTTCTCGTCTGATCACTTCTTCTGATTCTTCATCACCGACTGAAACAACAGTAACATTGCCGCCCACATTATCACGGATCTGAATCGCCTCTTCAACCGCGTAATTATCCCATTCGTTTACTGAGTAGACAAGATCATCCCGATCAATATCCGTTCCGTCGCTGTTAACCTCTATCTCGTTTTCAGCGGTATCCGGGACTCTCTTGACACATACCAAAATTTCCATTGTTACCTCCAATTTAAAATATTTTTCACAAAACCCCAAGCAAAGCATCCCTACTATACTAAAGGCTGCAGGCCGCCCCGCAAGCGCAAGCTCCCGTCCTAACCAACAAGATGCTGCTCTATTAGTTCAGCCAGATCCAGGACTTCCATAGCCCCTTCCAGTCCGGCTACTTTTATGGCATCTTCTATATTTACCAGGCAAAAAGGACAGGCCGTGACGATAACATTTGCACCAGCCTCTTTAGCCATCTCTACCCTTAAAACTCCCATTCTCTGCTCTTCCTCAGGCTCGTAAAAGAGCATCAGCCCCCCGCCGCCGCAGCAGAAGGAACGGTCACGGCTTTTTAGCATATCGATCCTTTTTATTCCGGGGATGGCATCTATGGCATCCCTGGGATCTTCATAAATATCGTTGTGTCGGCCCAGATAACAGGGATCATGATAGGTATAAACCTTTTCATTATCCTGAGCGCTGTTCAAGCGAATCTCTCCGGATTTTACTTTTCTGACTATTGTCTGACTGATATGCTCCACCGGGGGAAGTCCCGTATAATCATTTTTTAATACATTAAGAGCATGGGGATCGGCAGTTACAATCAGGTTGGCCCCGGAATTTAAAATCGCATCGGTATTTTTGTCTTTCATATCCTGAAATAACATCTCTTCACCGAACCTTCTGATCTCATTACCGCTGTCCTTTTCAGCCTTTCCAAGAACTCCGAAATCAATCCCGGCATAATTAAGAATCTTCGAAGTAGACCTTGCAATATCCTGCATCCTGTCATCATAGGAAGTAATACTATCTACAAAATATAGTGTCTCGGCCGTAGCTCCCTTTTCGAGAACCTTGACGGGACAGACCTCTGCGAACTCTTTATCCTTGCTCCAGTCAGCGCGCTTCTTTTCCATTTTGCCCCATGGGTTTCCGCGTTTCTCAATAGCGCTGAGCGGTTTTTGCAAAGATTGGGGCACCATGCCTTCGTCCACCATGCCACGTCTCAAATCGACTATCTTGTCTATATACTCTATCCCCAGCGGGCACTCCTGCTCACAAGCCCCGCATGTGGTGCAGGACCAGATTTCATCTTCTTCATAAATATCACCGATCAGGGACTCGCTTGGTAAAAATTTTCCGCGCAGGGGATAATTTTTGAAAAGTTTATCACGTCCTTTAATAGAAATAAACCTGGGCGATAAGGGACGTTTAACTGCATTCGCCGGGCATTGATCGGAACATCTGCCGCAATCTGCACAGGTATAAAAATCAAGCAGGTGCTTCCAGGTAAAATCCTCCAGTTTCTTTACTCCAAAGGACTCAAGGTCATCAAGTTTATCATCCGGCACACCATATCTTACCGGTTTAATATTGCCTTTTTTAATCCGCATGAAAAAGACATTAAAGAAAGAGGTAATAACATGAAAATGCTTGCCCATCGGTAAAAAGCAAAGAAAAAAGAAAAACGTAAGGTCATGAATATAATAGGCGATGATATGCAATGTCTGGAGAGTGCCGTGGGAAGCATTTTGAAGCAGAAGGTTAAAAAACCATACCAGCGTAAAGGGAAGCAGGAAGGCTTCGTGTCCGTGCGCAATCTCGGCCGCCTCAAACAGGCTTTCGGAAATCATCAGTGTCATGATCAGCCCTAATACAAAAACCGCTTCAGATGTATGATCGTGGCCGTATTTTTCAGGAACAGCATACCTTGCAGGTTTGAAATAACCCCTTCGCACAGCGGCGATCGCACACGCAACAAAGACTGCCGTGGCGGCTATGTCCTTTGATATATTATAAATATCACCGCCGACCCCGGAAAAGCCAGGAAGGACAAAATCCTTATACATTCCGATAATAACCAGGGATGTCGAGCGTACCGACAAGATCAGGAAGCCGAAAAATATAATCATATGCAGTACACCGGCCAGCATATATCTCGGCTGGCGATACTGGGCCAGCCAGATCTTTAAAATATTATATGCCCGCATGGGCAGGTTGTCACAGCGTTTGTCCGGGGCCGCCAGAGTGAGAGGGGCAAGCCTTTTTGCAATTATATATGCAAAGGCCGCGACCCCTGTGACCGGAATCAGAAAGGATAAGATAAAAGTAGGAAAAAAGCCAAAAAGCCAAAATTGTGAGGGCGCTATTAATTCTG
>JAERRQ010000165.1 GCA_016735355.1 Desulfobacterales bacterium
TTCATCATTTTGGTATTCTTTTTTTATTTTGAAAAGATCTTTAATGAGGCCTGCCTTTTCATTGATAATAGCGAGGGGATTGTTAATCTCATGGGCAACTCCTGCCGCCAGCCGTCCTATGGACGCCAATCTGTTGGTGAATTCCACCTGATGCAAGGTCATGACTCGTTTTGTGTCGGCTAAGTGCATCCGGTTTACCAGATGGGTGGTTATGCTCAAAGTCACTATTAGTATAATTGTTATGCTGATACAAAGAAACCATATCAGCACCATCCGGGTATGGAGCCATGGCTCCATAACCTCTTTTTTTTGTTTGACCACCATCAGGATGAACGGGCTGTTTGTAATATATCTGTAGCCGATAATCAACGGCTCGCCATTGGTGTTTTTCCCCTCTATCACCTTGGTATTCGGAGCATATTCAGGAATAGGAAGTGATATTTTTTGAAAAACTTTTCCGTATAAGCGTGATGGGGTTTGGAGTATTCCGGCATGGTTGATTAGAAATGCATCCCCCTGTCCGGCCATTTCAAGATTGTGCAGGAGGTTGTTGTACTGTTTCGTATCCAGTGTTGCACGGAGCACATAAAAAGAGCCGTCAGGCAGGATACGTTTTATTGCTATGACTATATGTGCGATTTTTCTGAATCCCAGGAATACATCACTTATATATACGCCCTGATCCAAAACCTGTTTATACCAATCCTGTGTACTGTAATTCCGGCCTTCAAGATTGTATGGACCCGCATAAATTTTTTGCATTCCTTCATGAGTGATAACTCCCAGATCTATAAACCCGCTGAATCCTTTCTTGATGTTATCCAGCAGTGCGGGAAGTCTGGCAGGATCAGTCAAAGACTCAAAAGTGTTGTCTCGAACAATAAAATCCAATGCGGATCGGCGTTCAGCCATAAAAAATGAAATACTGCGCTGTGTATTTGATACCAGCCTGGCCGTGCGGAGCATGATATCGGACTCAATCGACTGTTCTGTAACGTTATAGCCAATCAGTGTTATAGTGATCAGAGGGATCAGGGAGACTCCCGCAATAAGCAACACTGTCAGGCACCAGATCCGTCGAAAATTGAAGCGATGTTCGAACTTATGTGGCGACGCATCATGATAATCCCAGAATTTAGGTTTTAACATTTTTGGTATCCATTTTTGGTATCATGGCCTTCTCATATTAGCCCGCAGCTAAGCGCGCTGGTTGAAGTTTTCCCGCATTTTTTCATTTGCCTGTTTGATCGTATCGCTCAATAGTTCTATATCCACAGGTTTATGCAGATATGCGAAGGCGCCCAGATCCATGCAAGTTTTTCTATCTTGCTCTGAACCGTGGCCGGTGAGGATGATGACTTCTATATCCGGATTTGTTGATTTTACCCTGCGTAAAACTTCAATTCCGTCAATGCCGGGCATTTTGAGATCGAGTATCATAACCTCAGGTTCTTCATCCTTGATCAAATCGAGGGCAGACTCGCCGTCGTAAGCCACGGCAGACCCCATATCGCGCATGAGCAGACGCTCGGACAGGGTCTGCACAAACTCTCTCTCGTCGTCAACCAGCAGAACTTTTGAGGGCATCTCGAAATCGTATTTCCTATAGCTGTCAGTCCGGTAATATCCCTCTCCTACTTCTGTTTTCACAGAACGGACATCAGGAATTTTGCCGGCTATGGCTTTAAGCTCATCCTCCAGGCGGCTCAGCATCAGGACGTGCTTGTTAATCTTAATTGTGACAATGCCGCTCCTGGCGCTGACATCTACATTATGTCCCTCATCAGCAAGAGCTACTTCTGTTTTAGCTGCAAGAAGAAAATCCGCAACAAAATTTTTTGTTATATCAGTATGCTTAAGGGCTTCTTTTTTTGCATTATCCCCGATAAGAGCTGCCGCATTCTTGACATCTGTTTTATCCATAGGGATTACCAAATCATAAATTTCGGGATCCCAGGGATCCTTGATTTTAAACAGGATATCAATCCATGCGCCCCTGTTGCCGTCCTGCTTGTGGATTAATGTGGTCGCTTCTTTTTTTGTCAGCCCATCTTTTTCATATG
>JAERRQ010000341.1 GCA_016735355.1 Desulfobacterales bacterium
TGAAGCATTTATGTCTATCAGGCCGGCATAATAAGGAGTAATCGACATCCTGAAATGTTTGGTTGCAATCCTGATACCCTCGATAATTTTTTCAGAAGGATGCAGAACCTTGATAACATCATCAACACTGGTCAACCTGTTTTTTAGCTGCCATTTCCAGTCGTTCCATTTTTCCGGAGGAACTTCAGAATACGGGTTGAAGCTTTTTTGATTAATCATGGCCAACTCCTTTCAGCAGTATCTCCTGGTATATATATATTTAATATAAGAACTCTTTCGGAGTATGTCCAAGGTCAGTTCGGCATGGCCGCGGCAATACCCGTTTCCTATTATCATGTTCACATCCTTGGCGACCCCTTCGGCTCCCAAAGCAGCCTTGGTAAAACTGGTGGCCATGGAAAAAAAATAGACCGTGCCCCTCTCTTTGGTAATCAGAATAGCTCCCATTTCGCAATTTTTCCTGGAAACAGAGCTTATCACCAGATCGCATAATTCTCTTTTTGTTAATTGCTCTATATCCCTTAAAAGATCTGCCGCCCGGTCCGCAGATGCCACAATTACGTCATCTATAAAAGGCGCATTATCAACATCCTCCCGTCCCTCATGACGATGAATAATAGCAATAACCCTGCCATCGGTTCCGGCCTTTTTTTTAGCTTGGTAACAGCAGAGCAGCCCTGATTTACCCCTGGCGCCGATTACAGCCACCGTGTCACCCGGCCGGACAAGGCGGTCCACCTGCGCAGGCGCTCCAGCTACATCGAGTACCGCCAAAGCAAGTGATTCCGGAATGTCATCCGGCAGTTTTACCCAGATCCCGCTTTCGAAGAGAACAGCCTGCCCCCTGATTTTCACCTGATCCCTGTTCAGCAGGACTGACAGAATTTTATCAATCCGGAGAGGCGTCAAAGAAAGGCTGACAAGGCTCGCTATCCGATCGCCGGTTTTTAAATCGATCTTTTTTTGCAGTCTGCTCCCAATCTCAGCAACCCGGCCGATAAACATTCCGCCCGAGCCTGTCCGAGGATTCTGATGTTTGCCGTATTTAGCGACAATTTCCGTCATTATCCCGGAAATTTTGTCCGGCTCTCCTCCGGCTCTTTCCTTTATATCAGTAAATGAAGCGGCATCAATATTTAATGTGTCGACATCACAGAGAATTTCATTATCATAAATTTCAGAAAAATTATTATCCAGACGTAAAGCCGGCTGCGGAAGCGCCGACTCAGGCTCAAGAACCCTGTGTATGCCATAAAAATCACCTTGTCTCTGCATAAGACCTCCGTTAGAATCTTGAGGGTTAAATCTGGAAGAGTATCTCTTGGAATCTATAACCTATTGTTGTTTCATTGTTTTTACCACAGGGCATAGTGGCCGCGCTCGGATCTTTTTGTCAGAAAGGAACAGGTCGTACTCGTTCTTTGTTTTGGAGGATGGTCAGTTAGGGCAGCATGGGGGGCAGATTCAATTTATTTTCTATCTCCAGGATCTTCTTGTGTAGTTCATTATCCTGACTGATCTTCATGGCAATACGACGTCTTGTTTGCGATACCCCTGAAGCTCCAATATCAAACTGACGGCCAATTTCCTTGAGCATTTTTCCAGTATATTTATGACAAAGAAAAATTTTTACCCCTCTGGCCAATGCCCTGTCTTCCCTAAAGACAGATTCTTCCCCAAAAACAGATTCGACTTCCTCTGTTATCTTATCTACAGAAGGTTTTTTGGAAAGCTCTTTTAACGCTGGCAGATCAGGGTCAATTTTCCTTTCAGACAGGTATTTATTTTTGATAGCTTCAATAAAAGCAATAATTCCCAGTATAGTTGAATTTACTGCATCTTTCAATGGACTTTTATATTTCCGGCCAATCAAAGTTTCAACAAAGATTCGATATCCTTTTTGAGAATCTGAATCATTCTTGCCAAAACAGCCAAGAATGAAATTAATAGCCAACCAACCGGGTGACGTTTCCATGCCTATATAATACTGGTAACTTGACCAGGGATATTGCTCCGGTATATCCACCATACCGGCCCTGACAGGATTCAAGTGAATATAACGGGAAAGCTCTTTAGCGTATCCATCAATATCAACAAGAATTGCCTTATATCGGCCCTGAAAAAGATGACCTGATCGTTGATGTCTGGCGTTGAAGTAAGTTGTATAGGCGCCGTTTATATGCTGCATGATTTGCGAAAGATTTCCTGACGGCGTTTCCATCAAAATATGATAATGATTGGTCATAAGACAAAAAACGTGTACCAAAGCTCCATATCTTTCGGTTGCGGATATCCAGATATGAAATAAACTTTTCTCTGTCATTTTGCCTTTTGAAGATATTTTTTCTTTCGTTTCCCTGTGATGTTATATGGTAAAATGCTCCAGGATAGACTATTCGCAATGGTCTCGCCACGATCACTCCTTTATTATCAAACGATATTATAAATTTTATAAATAAAAAAAGTTTATCTGTCAAGAATGAAGACCTGACCCCATGTTGGGGCCGGTTTCGAGGCATTTATTTACGAGGAAATTATCAAAGGCATTTAAGCCGTTGATATAGTCAATTGGGATTATTATTATTTTAGCACAAGAAATGGAGCCGAGATAGGTATGATTCTGGAAGGTCCTTTCGGGACTCTGCCTGTTGAGATAAAGTTCGGCAGCGTGATTAAACCGCGGCAGATACAAACATTAAAAAAATTTGTTTATCAAAATGATCTTCCTCTTGGAATAGTGATCAATAACAGCGATAAGATTGAACTGGTTGCAGACAGGATTCTTCAATTACCAGCAAATTATAGTTTAACACCCTTTCCTCCCCTTCATGCTGTCACATCTTCAGCGTATCCATATACTTCAATCCCCAGATCTTTCGCCACTGGTTTAGCGCGATTATCCACCATCGGTGAAATAACTATAACTCTGTCAACTTTGCAGTCGTGTTTTTTCTCATAAAAATTTTTTTTTCTCCAGAAAGTATACATTTCAGATTTACTTATGGAAGATTTGATCTCACACAAAATAAGGGTATTATTATAAATGATAAGGTCAAGCTCCACTTGATCGGGTCTGCCGAATATGGAGCCTTCATGATCGTAACTTTCATATCTCTCAACCTTTACGCCAAATGATTCCTGAAGAATCCCCCTTAGGCCGTTGCGAAAAACGTCTTCAGCATGCAAGCCCCACCTTGCGCCCAGAGCGCCGATAGTGGAATCAACTCGCCGGTTAACAGCTTTAATCGAAACCAGCATTTCGCTGATTACCTTCTGATTTTTTTCCC
>JAERRQ010000069.1 GCA_016735355.1 Desulfobacterales bacterium
GAAAAAAAATGAATAATTTTAGAGATCATAAGCGCTTTTTTTATACCAACCCCGGCAGGAATAGAATAAAGGCCTTCTTTTTTATCAAAATCAATATCCTGGCATGCATATATAATATCAAAACCTGCAATATAAAACATAAGAGCAAGGGAGAGTAAAAGAATGGCAGGTGAAAAAGTATCGGTCAGGGCGATCCAGGTGCCGATAGGGGCAAGGGAGATTGCAAATCCGAGATATATATGTGAAAGTAGAGTGATTCTTTTGGTATATGAATAGGAAAAAAGTATAATTAGAACAGGAATGGATAGATAAAAACAGGTCCGATTCAGCATTGCAGACGCAAAGATAAAAATAAGGGCAAAAATAAACATAAACATAGCTGCAGATGCAGTTGAAATAGTTTTGGCAGGAATTGCACGATTTGCAGTACGAAGATTTTTTGCATCAAATTCAGCATCTGCGATCCTGTTAAAACCCATGGCCGCAGAACGAGCGCCGGTCATGGCAAGCAATATCCAGAATATATCAATCAGTTCAACATGATACTGTTTACATGCGAGTATTGCTGCCGCAAGAGCAAACGGGAGCGCAAAAATGGTATGGGAAAGCTTGATCATTCTGAAATATGTCAAAACATTACTCAGCCCAAACACCATCAATCTTAGCTCCACATGCAGGGCACAGTCCCTTTTCAATCAGATTTTTTTTCATATTAAACCCCCACCGCTCTATAAGTACCTTCCCACAATTATAGCAAAATGTATTCTCTCCATTTTCGCCGGGAACATTACCGGTATAAACATATCTCAGCCCAGCCGCCATACCGGTTTTTCGAGCTTTTACAAGCGTTGTAAGGGGAGTGGAGGGTCGGTCTGTCAACCTGTAGGTGGGATGGAACCTGCTTACGTGCCATGGGGTTTCCGTTCCAAGGGATTCGGCTATGAAAGAAGCAAGATTGGAGATCTCATCCATATCATCATTAAGCCCTGGTATGAGAAGCGTTGTTACCTCAACAAAAATACCTGCTGATTTCATCAATTTCAAAGTATTCTTCACATGTTCCAGATTGGCGCCGCAGTATCTTTTGTAAAATTTCGTATTAAAGGCTTTTAAATCGATATTGGCTGCATCTATATACTGTCCGATGATTTTCAGCGCCTGGGCTGTCATATAGCCGTTTGTCACTAAAATATTACTAATCCCTTCAGTATGGGCAAGCCTTGCTGTTTCCAGGATAAATTCAAAATTTACTGTCGGCTCAGTATATGTATATGAAATACTTTTACAACCTGTTTTTTTTGCTCTCTCCACAACAGATGCAGGGCTGCAATATTCACCTGCTATCATCCCATCTCTGTCGGAGGGCATCTGCGCTATATCCGCGTTCTGGCAAAAAAGACATTTGAAATTGCAGCCAACAGTAGCGATGGAAAACGATAAAGATCCGGGCATGAAATGGAAAATGGGTTTCTTTTCTATAGGATCAACATGCTGTGCAATAAGCCGCCCGTAAACCAGGGATATCAAGATCCCGTCTCTATTTTCTCTAACATTGCATATTCCGCGTTCGCTGTTTTTAATAATACAGCGATGATTGCAAAGATTGCAAATGACCTTTTTGTCTTTAAGGGAATCATAGAGAATCGCTTCCATTATTCACACTATCCTCTTGCTACGCCTGTTGAATGATTGACGCAGCACTTAACTGAAAGTAACGTTGTTTTATAAGATGGAACCGGAATCACCATCATTCCGACAAAAGTACCAAATGGACATTTTTGTATTATACGGTTCCTCTCGAGCATGGATACGAAACGGTATGATGAAAACGGAAATTGACATACCGTACCCCATGAGAGGGGGATATCCCCCAAAATCATTTTTATTATCTGCTTAAGCTCCCATATACTGAAAAATTGAGCGTGGTTAAAAATAGTACTGGTGAAGATACCTTTTACCCGCCTCTGGAAACTTTTAAGAGCATATCGGTTTAAAACCCCTATAAAAACCCTGTCTTTTGTTACCCTGAACGCCTCTTCCAGAGCTTTTCCCGGATCTTCGACGAATTCCAGGGTTGTGATCAAAGATGCATAATGGAAAGAATTGTCATCAAAGGGAAGCCGTTCAGCAAAGCCTCGATGTAAATCTGCACGGTTTTTTACTTTGCTTGCTGCAATATCAAGCATATATGGAGATGGATCGATTCCTGTAACCTGTAAACCCATTTCGAGATATTCGAGCAGGCCTGCGCCGGTGCCGCAGCCAATGTCGAGCACCATCCTGCCTTGCTCCGGCTTGAGCATATTTATCATTAGATTAGTTTCCAGAGAAAAGGCAAGCTTGTTCGCAGGCTTTTGAAGCCATTTATCGTAAGACGCAGCATCATGAAAATCAAATACGTAACCCATACATTATTCTTTAAAATAAACGGTATTTTTTATCAACATTTTCCGCTAAATATTTATTGACAGATATCATTTTTTTGAATTAAAATAACATTATATAAAGTCAGAAAGTTATTGTAGTCATAAAAAAAAGGTTGACTTCATTCTGAACTTAATCAATAAGCATAAAATTCTATTACAGCTTTTCAATGTGGCTGTATGGATTTAGGTGTTTGGATTTGGCTGTCCGGATTTTTTGGGAGTAGGTTTCTTCAGGAGGTAATATGGCATTGACAAAAAATGATATTGTTGCAAAAGTTCATCAACTTGGTTTTACCAAGAATAAGTCTGTTGAAATTGTCGAAATTCTGCTGGAACTTATAAAGGGTACTCTGGAAAAAGGTGATGATGTGTTGATTTCGGGGTTTGGAAAGTTTTGTGTTAAAAAAAAGAACAAAAGGAGGGGCCGTAACCCTGCAACAGGCGCTGATTTGATGCTTAGGGAAAGACAAGTAGTTACTTTCAAGTGTTCAGGTAAATTAAGAGAAAGGCTCAACTCCTGAACCATCCCGGTTTCTTGGTTCTTGTCCATTTTTATAATATGCGTATTAAGTTACGTTATTTTTAGAAATTTTTTACTTACACCTTGACGGCGCTTGCCCTATCTTATTATAAGCTATAACAACAGTCAGTTAACTATCATTCCTTTGAAATAACTATAGACCGTCACATAATTAATTTCACAAGGCCAGAGGGAGGAAGGCGTATTATAATACTCCAACGACCGATAACGCAGTGAAATTATTTATGTGACTGTCTATATCTTCTTTAAACCTGCCTAAGTGTGTATAAGGACTCATCAAGTCTCACCTTATTCAAACGAGGCGGAGTTTTTGGTCATGTATGCCTTTAATGTTTTCCTTCCGAACATGAAAAATGTTGAAACAGCGGAGTGCCTTATGGTAATTGGTCATTCTTTTTTATTATAGACTTTAAGATAAAGATTTTGGGTGCGTTATCGGTCGTCGGAGTATTATAATACGCCTTCCTCCCTCTGGCCTTCCCAAAATCATTATCTTAAAGTCTATTTTTCTAAACAGATGTATTCTCAAGGAGGTTCTTTAATGCTAGCAAGAATAACCGGTATAGATCATTTTGTACCTGAGGGTAAACTTACGAATTACGACCTGGAGCAGATGGTTGATACAGACGATGAATGGATCTTTACACGTACCGGTATTAGGGAGAGAAGGATTCTGGACAAGGATAAAGGTGTGTCATACATGGCTCTCAAAGCAGCAAGAAAAGTCCTTGAACAGACAGATACTCACCCGGATGAACTCGATCTTATCATAATAGCCACGACAACATGCGATATGATGTTTCCTTCCACGGCTACAATAGTACAGAATGAACTCGATGCCAAAAATTGCTGGGGATATGATCTGATGGCAGGTTGTTCCGGATTTCTGTTTGCTATATCCACTGCCTCTCAGTTTATTGAAACCGGAAAACACAAAAAGGTTATGGTTATAGGCGCGGATAAAATGAGCTCTATAATGAATTATAAAGACCGCAATACGTGTATTATTTTTGGCGATGGTGCGGGAGCCGTGCTCCTTGAGCCATCCGGTGAAGACGGTTACGGAATTGAAGACTATATCAACCACATAGATGGTTCCGGCGGCCAGTATCTATATATGCCGGGAGGAGGCAGCCTCCATCCATCTACGCACGAAACAATCGATAAGGGGATGCACTTTGTCCATCAGGATGGAAGAACATTATTTAAAAATGCAATAATAGAAATGACAAAAACCTTTAGAGATATAATTGAAAAAAATAATCTCAAACCAGATGATATAAAGTTTTTTATACCTCACCAGGCTAATGCCAGAATAATAACCGCTGTAGCAGAAAAGCTTGGGCTGACAGAAGACCAGGCAATTATAAATATTGAAAAATATGGTAATACCACAGCCGGCACAATTCCTATTGCAATGTCGGAAGTTTATCAGGACGGTAAACTGCAAAAAGGCGACCGGATAATTCTATCTGCATTCGGCACCGGCTTTGCGTGGGGGAGCCTGCTGCTTAGATGGGCCATGGACTGATTGTTTTCAATGAATATTCAAGTTTGAGCCTGGCGCAAAAACCGGACGAAAGGGGATGTTTTGCAAATGTCTCCTATTGAAGTAGCTATAGCCCTGCCTGTATTTAATACATATACATATGGAGTGCCTGAGCACTTTTATCATCAAGTCTCCCCTGGTAAACGGGTGCTTGTTCCATTTGGTAGGCGCAAAGTAACCGGATACATACTCGGACCTTCTAAAGATAATTATCATGATTCAATAAAATTCATCATAGATATTCTCGATGAATCCCCAATTTTTCCATCTTCCATGATACCCTTTTTCAAATGGACAGCAGATTATTATATGCACCCATTGGGTGAAGTCATCAAATCCGCTTTGCCGAAAGGTTTAAACATATATGATATTGTTTGCCTTGCCATAACAGAAAAAGGAAAAAAAGCTATTATTGAAAAACCGGTTACATCTGTGGAGACAACTGTTCTGCATTTTTTGAGGCATGGATCCTGCAGTCAGAAAAAAATCAGAAGCAAAGTAAATATAACTGTTACAGATTCTTTAATAAACAGGATGGCAAGGCAAGGGCTGATCACCAAACAGAGAGCCTTTAATAGTGGTGGCCGTACAAAGCCTAAATTAGAGCGTTATGTATCATTTATTGATTCGGGAACAGGTCGGCATAATAAT